>JAEUIF010000904.1 GCA_016795185.1 Planctomycetia bacterium
GTGCGAGGGAAACGACCGTGGAGGTGAGCCAGGTGAAATCGGCCGTTACAGGGCGGAAGGGATTTCCAAAAATTTCACGAACCAGGTCGGCGCTCTCCGGGCCCTGATGGGGCGGTGGGAACCAACTCTTCCATTCGCCAGGTGCCAGGAACTCATCCACACCGAGCAATTTGCTACAAACGCCGGCCAGATTCCGTACCGTGTGCAGCGCCCCGTGACGGAAGCGGCTCTAGTTATTGCCCCAGATGGCCCTGGCGAGCAGTAGTTTTTTCGGAGTCGAGGTCTTGCCTTCCAGGAAATTCAACAGCGCCTCGGCGTCGGTGGTAGTTAGCCATTCCGCTTCCGTGATGGCCGCCCCCCGCCCTACACCCGCTCAATGCGGAGCGACTGCTCCTTCAGGAATGCCTCGCACTCCGCACGGGTGAAGACCCCCGGCGTGGTGCCGATGGCGCGGACGCAGCTGGCCCCGAGAGCGCTGGCGATGCGCAGACAGTCCTCGGTGGGCAGTTGCTGCAACATGCCGTGAATGTAGCCGGCGTCGAAGGCGTCGCCGCCGCCGGAGCCATCCACGAAGGGCACCTGGTAGACACCCGCTCGCAGTCGCAGGCCGTTGGTCACCAGCACGCTGCCGTCGCCGCCCATCGTGATAACCACCGTCTTCGCGCCAAACTCGTGGAATAGCTCGGCCTGTTGCAGCGGATCATGCACGCCGCTGATGACTTCGGCTTCGTGACTGTTAGGCAGGAAGACATCGACGTGAGGTAGAAGTTGCTTCAGGCCCGGCAGGTAGCTGCCCGGTCCCGGCGTCACCACGTCGAGCACCGTGCGCGTGCCGGCTTGTTGCGCCGCCGCGAAGACTTCGGCCAGTTCATCGGCGCGGACGTTGGGCATCACCAGGTAACCGCCCAGGTAGAGAATCTGGCTGCGGCCAAAATACTCGCGCGGAATGTTGGCAGCCCTGAACTCGCCATTCGCGCCAAAGGTATGAATGAAGCGCCGGTCCTGGCCCTGGACGTTGACGATGAGCGTCTGGCTGGTCTGCGCCGCCTCGCTGAACTGCATCAGCGAAACGTCCACGCCCGCTTCGCGCAGCAGGTCGGCCACCACCTTGCCGAAGACATCATTCCCCACCCGGCCGACGACCGCGGCGCGCACGCCCATCTTGGTCAGATCGACCGCCGCGTTGGCCGCGCAGCCGCCAATAGTCAGCAGCATGCGGTCAGTCATCACCAGTTCGCCCGCAGCCGGCAAATGGTCGATCGGCATGCAGACATGGTCGGCCACGACAATGCCGGCGCAGAGAACGTCGGGGGGAACGCTCATGGGCAATCACCCGGAATGTCAGTGGTCCGTTAGCCGAAAAGCAGCAACGACATCAAGGAAGGCGTGCCGACGAATTGACAGCCCAGTTCGTAGCCGTCGTTCGTGTGACGGCAGCGGCGGACGGTGACCTCGACCCACGGGGAGCGAGCCGGAGCGGAGGTCGGCTTGGCAGCCAGGGTCGCGCCGACACGGATTTCGCGGTCCACGGCCAGGCGCAGGCCGCCGCCGGAACGGTCGAGCACCCAGGCGGCCAGCGGTTCCTGGACTTCCTCGTGCTGATCGAGCAACAACACGCGCAAACGTTGATGACGCCGGGGCCAGTGGCGGCGCTCGACGGGTTGAGAAGCGGCTGGATTCATGAGGCATCAGTCCTGCGGCAAACCGCGCCCGCTTTCAAGGCGGCAGCGCGGGCGTTGTGTCAACGGAGTGGGTGTACCGTTTTTATAGGGTTCCCCCGTCGATCAGCAACGGCGCAGGCAACAGCGCGGAGTGGGATGGAGACGAGCGAGCGTGGCAACGCAGTGGGAACCGGGAAGCAGGGCCGCCCGGCGGCCTTCCGGCGGCGGGTCGGATACCGCCGGAAGGCGCTACCGCGAGCCAGGCGTTCCGGGGCGGCCCTCAGTAACTGGCCGCCACCTGTCGTTCATCTTCCACGGAGCGCCTTCCGGAAGCAATCAATTCCTCCCGGATGATGCTCACGGCTGCCGGGGCCTCGAACCCAAGCTGGACCTGCTGGCCGCGCACCTTGAGGACGGTCAGGACCGTATGCTCGTCGATGCGGATTTGTTCCCCGATCCGTCGGCTGAGAATCAACATGACAGGTCCTCCTTGAGATGACGGTGCAATGAGGCGACCGGTGCGGCTGGGCCGCCAGGCTCGCGGGCCCTTCAGGAAATAGAACGCCGGCCGAGTCGCCCGGCGCGCGCGCCTTGAGGACAATTTCGGGAAACTCCTCATTGGCTCTTGGTGTGCGCGCGCACACCACAGCCGGGCAATCGGTATTTGCCGGCTCCGCCCTGCCTGGTACGATGCCGTTCCGTTGCCGGACTATTCACGGTGGGGAATCACGGATGAGGACCCTGTCCGTCCTGCGCATGGCAGCGCCGCTGGTGCTGATCGGCGGCTTGCTGCTCGGCCTGGCGGTGTTCGCCGCCTGGCACGTTCATTGCTTGCAACAAAACGCCGCCGTGGCCTTGTCCAGCAACGTCACCAGCCTGCGCGCCGCCGAGGAATTCGAGATCGGCATCCGCGAAGTCCGCAATCAGCTCGATCGCTATTTGATGACGCGCAACCGCAAGCACCTCGAAGCGGTCCCGGCGCTGCGCCGTAAGCTCGACGGTTGGCTGGGCGAAGCGGATCGGGTCGCCACCACCGAGTTCGAGAAGCAGCAAATGGGCCGGCTCCAGGACGGCTACCGTCATTTCTTCCGGGAATACGACACGATCACGGCCGACGCCGCCCCCGGCGAGTTGCCGTTGCACTTGCAAGAACTGATCGACAACGTTCTGAACCAGGAAATCCTGGTGCCGGCCCACGAATACCTGGACTTCAACGAGGTACAGCTGACACGCGCCAGCGCCGAGAACCAGCAGCTGGGCGACCGCCTGGTCCGCAGCTTGATGCTGCTGGGACTGTGCGGCGCGGGGGCTGGGTTGTCCGCCGGCTTGCTGCTGGCGCGCTGGGTGAACCGCTCGATCGTGCAGCTGAGCCTGCCCATCCGCGACGCAGCCGGCAAGCTGGGCGAGGTCGTCGGGCCCATTCGGCTGTCGACCGCCTGGGGCTGGCAAGAGCTGGAGAACGCGCTGCAAGGCATGACTGGCCAGATTGGCGCGGTCATCGCCCGCCTGCGGCAGAGTGAACGCGAGGTGCTGCGCGCCGAGCAGCTGGCCAAGGTCGGGCAAATGGCGGCCGGCATGGCCCACGAGCTGCGCAATCCGCTCATGTCCATGAAGCTGCTGGTGCAGGTGGCTGCCGACGGCACTCCCGCGACGCTCGACCAGCGCGATCTGGCCGTGCTCGAAGAGGAAATAACCCGTCTCGAACGGTTGACGCAGACTTTCCTCGACTTCGCCCGTCCGCCGCGCCCGGAACCGCAGAGCATTGACCTCGGTGAATTGTTGCAGCAAACCCTGGACCTGATGGCGGCGCGCGCCGAGCAGCAGGAGGCCCGGCTTGCCTGCGGATTGCCAGCCGCGCCGATCATGGTGCGGGCCGACCCCTGTCAGGTCCGCCAGGTACTGGTGAATCTGCTGCTCAATGCCCTGGACGCCGTGCCGCTGGGCGGCGACGTCGAGGCCGAGCTGGCCGAAGAGGCGGGCGGTTGGTTGGCCATTCGGGTTAACGATTCCGGAGGCGGGCTGCCAGCCGAACTGGGCAGCCGCATCTTCGAGCCTTTCGTCAGCACGAAAACGACGGGCCTGGGCCTGGGCCTGTCGATCTGCAAACGGATCGCGGAAGCGCACGGTGGCGAACTGCAAGCCGAGGACCGTCGCGACGGCGGCGCGGCCTTCACGTTTCGCCTACCCGCTTCGTTGCGCGTGGCGGCCACCGCGCGCCAGGCCCGGCAACCGCAGCCGACGGCGGTCTGACTCTCCCAACCTCGCAGGTGTGATGTATGCCAACCTTGCTGGTGGTCGATGACGAACCCAACGTGCTCTACTCGCTGGAAAAGGGCCTGCGCTCCGACAAGCTCGAGGTGATTTGCGCCGCCACCGGCAAACAGGCCATCGAGATCGTGCAGCGGCAACCGCCGGACGCCGTCATTCTCGACGTGCGCCTACCGGACATGTCGGGGCTGGACGCCTTCGACCAGATTCGTCAGCTCGACGCTCGGCTGCCGGTGATCCTGATCACCGCCTACGCGGCGACGGAGACGGCCATCGAGGCCATGAAGCGCGGCGCGTTCGAGTACCTGCTCAAACCAGTCGACTTCCACAAGCTGCGCGACGTGGTCGGCCGTGCCACGGAACTCAGCCGCGCCCGGCGCGTGCCCATCGCCTTCGACGGCGCCCAGCCGGTGGCCGGCGAGGTCGATTGCATGGTCGGCCGCAGCGGCGTCATGCAGGAGGTGTACAAGGCCATCGGCCGCGTCGCGCCGCAGGACGTGAACGTACTGATCCTGGGCGAGAACGGTACCGGCAAGGAGCTGGTGGCCCGCGCCATCTACAACCACAGCCGCCGCCGCACGGGGCCGTTCCTGGCGATCAACTGCGCCGCCATTCCGGAAGCCTTGCTGGAAAGCGAACTGTTCGGCCACGAGCGCGGCGCGTTCACCGGGGCCGAGCGCCGCCGCATCGGCAAGTTCGAGCAGGCGCATCAGGGCACGCTGTTTCTCGACGAAATTGGCGACATGCCGTTGGCCAGCCAGGCCAAGATGCTGCGGTTGCTTCAAGAGCAGCAGTTCGAGCGCCTGGGCGGCAATGAAGTGGTGCAGACCGACGTGCGCATCGTCGCCGCCACCAACAAGGACCTCGACGCCCTGGTGGCCGCCGGCAAATTCCGTCAGGACCTGTTCTACCGCCTCAAGGTATACACCATCCGCGTGCCGCCGCTGCGCGAGCGCCTCGACGACCTGCCGTTGCTGGTCGAGCATTTCGTGAAGCTGTTCAACGGCAAGCTGGGCAAGCAGATCGCCGACGTCTCGGCCGAGACGCTCGACCTGCTGGCGCGGCAGCGTTGGCCCGGCAACGTCCGCGAGCTGCAAAGCACCATCAAGTACGCCTTCGTGCAGGCGCGCGGCGAACTGCTGACGCCGGACTGCCTGCCCGAACAGGGCGGCGCGGAACCGTCGGCGACGAGCGAAACGCCCGACCTGCGGCGCTTCGTGCGCGAGTTGCTGGCGGCTGGCGACCCAGAACTCTACCGGCGCGTCACGCTGCTGGTGGACCGCCTGGTCATCGACGAGGCGCTGCGGCACGCGCGCGGCAGCCAGGTGCGGGCCAGCGAATTGCTGGGCATCTCGCGGACCACGCTGCGCGCCAAGCTGCGCGCCCTGGGCATGATGGGTGAGAAGTTTTCCCTGTCAGAATCTGTACAGTCTGTCCAGAACCTGCACAGCGATTGACGCGCCCGGTCGGCTCGGGGGCCGTCGTCGTCGGTCCCCGAGCGGGCAATGGGCCACTTTCGTCTGCCGCAAACCGCGCGGCTTGCTGCCGCGCACTCCCAAAACAACTCGACTGTACTTGGCATCGGTTTTGCTTTAGAAGTCCACCGTCAACGCCGAGGGGACGGAACCCCTTCGTCGAACCTGGAACGGAGAAGCAGGCATGCAAAATTCGTCGATGGCACGGACCCGGCCCAAGCGCTGGCTGTCCGGCGCTGGCTGGTTGCTGGCCCTGTGCGTCCTGTGCGGCTCGGCCGCCGGGGTGCGGGCCGGGCAGTGGTCCTACGAGTGGGTGTCGAACAACGACAAGATCATCTTCGGCGGCGGCATCAACGAACTGAACCTGACCGCCGGCCCTTCGGGCACGACCTCGGGCAATCAGTCGATTCTCGGCTTGCTGCTCGACATCGAAGCGCCTTTCCACGGCACTTCCGACTCGTTCGTCACCCAGAACTACTCGCTGACGCTCCGCATCAAGGACCTGGACAGCAACGAGCAATCCGGCCCGCTGACCTTCGGCGGCAACCTGTCCGGTTCCGCGACGGCGGACAGCACCAACTTCATCAACAATTTCGTGGCGCCCACCGAGATCGTTGTGCCACTGGGCGACGTGGAGTACAAGGTCACGATCGGGCCGTTCGCCAAGCCCGGCCCGGCCGGCGGCGCCTCCGGCACCATCCACGCCTTTGTCGAAGTGCTGGGCGAGAGAGACCCGACGGGGCCAAACAACCCGCCGACCCACGAGACCCCGGAACCTGGTACGCTGGTCCTCGCCGGCCTGGCTGCCGCTTGCTCCGGCGCCGCCGCCGTCCGCAAACGGTGGAAAACCCGGGCCACCCAGCAAGGCGCTTAACTCCGCCCGACGAGCATCGACCCAACGACACTGCAAAATCCCTGGAACCTCGCGGTTCCGGGGATTTCTTTTTGGCCGAACGGACGCAGCCGCGCGCGGCGTTTAGCAAACTCCCGTAGGGTCCGCTGTGCGGACCATTACCTCTGTTTCATCCAGTTCAATGGTCCGCACAGCGGACCCTACGGGGATCGCGACCGTTTGTCCGTGGTGCGACACTCGCCGTCGCGAGCGGCGTTCAGGCGACCTGTTGCTCCAGCAGCCAATCTTCCAGGACGAGATGCTCGATAAACGGCACGCGCAACAGACCGGCATAGGCCGGCAGCAGTTGCGCCAGCCAGGGGCGGCGCATCACCTGCGCAATGGCCCGCAGGCCCAGGCTGCTCGGCGAATAGCCTTTCTGCGCCCCGCGAATGTCGTCGGCCAGCCGTTTGAAGGTCGCCGGAATCAGGTTCGGCGCTGGCCCGACATGGACGATCGTCTGCACCCCCGCGTTGATCGTTTGCACCATCTGTTCCCAGAGTTGCTGGGTTTCATCCACCCAGCGGCGGAGCAATTCCCGGCTGTTGTAATCATTGAAGCTCGCCTTCCCGGTGACCCCCGACAGCAGTGGCGGAGTCGGTGCGGTCAGGCCGCCGGGCGCGGTTTGCAGCAGCACCGCGGCGCGGTTGGGCAGATAGCGCTGCCAGGTGATCGGCGTGTGCAAGGGCGGCCAGCGCCCGCCATGCTTGCGCAGCGAGACCAGCGGCGGCAGCCGTTCCGGCATGTGCTGCCGGAACTGGTCGAGCGTGTCGCCCGCGCCGAGCAGCAGCACGCAGTTGGGCGACAGGTGCGACGAGACGCCCATCGTCCCCCGGCCCTGCTGGTTGATCTCCACGCACAGCCGTTGCACCGCGCCCAGGTCCAGGATCGGCCCGCGCGAGAAGAGAATGCCCATCGTCACATCCTCGGCCAGCGCGACCGAGTCGTCCGTCAGGCTCAGCAGCACGCGCAGCAAATCCTCCATCCGGTACATGCCGGTCGCGATCAGCGCCGAGGCTTCCCCCAGGCTGTGGCCGAATGTCAGTTTCGCGCCGCTGAAGGGCACGCCGAAGCACTGATCGAGCACGCGCAATTGTGCCAGGGAAGCGGACACGATGAGCGTCACGTCCTCGGCGTAGGTACCCAGGTCGTGGGTTTCGCGCCGCCGCCGAACGCGCTCGACGAGGTCGATGGGCCGTCCCAGCACGTCCGCCGCCAGCTTTGAACCTTCGCGCAGCGCGGTCTCGACGATGGGACCATAGGCCGCGTGTTCCAGCAATTCCGGGGTGCGGCCCAGATTGGTGACGTTGTAGCCGCGAAAGGCGAACGCGGTCGCGGGCAGACGGCCGCGAAACTGCTCGGGACGGATGGTCATGAAATCAGCACCTCGGCGAAGGTCGCGGGCTTTCGTTCACGATAGCCGATGGCGGATGGAAATATCAGGGGCGTTGTCGTCAGGCGAACGGCGGCCAATGGATTGCCCGCCCCGCTATTTTCGCCGCCGTGCCGAACGAGTAGGATGAGCCGTGCCCGGAACTTCGACGGCGCTTCAGGAACACGCAGCCATGCTGGCCGACGATCCGCTGTGGTACAAGGATGCGATCATCTACGAACTGCACGTCCGTGCTTATCACGACCATGTCGGCGATGGCATGGGCGATTTTCGCGGGCTGACGCAGAAACTCGACTACCTGCAAGACCTGGGCGTCACCACGATCTGGCTGCTGCCCTTTTATCCGTCGCCGCTGCGCGATGACGGCTACGACATCGCCGATTACACCGAAATCCATCCGCACTACGGGACGCTGCGCGACTTCCAGGAATTTCTCGATGCCGCCCACCGCCGGGGCCTGCGCGTCATCACGGAACTGGTCATCAACCATACCTCGGACCAGCACCCCTGGTTCCAGCGCGCCCGGCGTTCGCCGCCGGGCAGCCCGGAGCGAGACTTTTATGTCTGGAGCGAGACGCCGGACAAGTACACCGAAGCACGCATCATCTTCAAGGACTTCGAGCATTCCAACTGGTCGTGGGACCCCGTGGCCCGCGCTTACTACTGGCACCGCTTCTACGCCCATCAGCCCGATCTGAACTACGACAACCCCGCCGTCTGGCAGGCGATCATGCCGCTGGTCGATTACTGGATGGGCATGGGCGTGGACGGCATGCGGCTCGACGCCATTCCGTACCTCTACGAACGCGAGGGCACCGGCTGCGAGAACCTGCCGGAAACGCACGGCTTCCTCAAGGCGCTGCGCAAGCACGTCGATGAGCGCTTTCCCAACCGCATGTTCCTGGGTGAAGCGAATCAGTGGCCCGAAGATTCCGTCGCCTACTTCGGCGACGGCGACGAATGTCACATGGCCTTCAACTTCCCGGTGATGCCCCGGCTGTTCATGGCCATCCACATGGAGGATCGCTATCCGATCCTCGACATCATGGCGCAGACGCCGAAGATCCCCGAAAACTGCCAGTGGGGTTTGTTCCTGCGCAACCACGACGAACTGACTCTGGAGATGGTCACGGATGAAGAGCGCGACTACATGTACCGCGCCTACGCCAGCGACCCGCGCGCGCGGATCAATCTGGGCATCCGTCGCCGGCTGGCCCCGTTACTGGGGAATAACCGCCGCCGCATCGAGTTGATGAACGGCCTGCTCTTCTCGCTGCCGGGTACCCCGGTACTCTACTACGGCGACGAGATCGGCATGGGCGACAACATCTATCTGGGCGACCGCAACGGCGTGCGTACTCCCATGCAATGGAGCGGCGACCGCAACGCCGGCTTCTCACGCGCCAACCCGCAGAAGCTCTACCTGCCGGTCATCATCGACCCGGAGTACCACTACGAAGCGGTGAACGTCGAGGCGCAGCAGAACAACCCTAGCTCGCTGCTCTGGTGGACCAAGCGGCTGATCGCCCTGCGGAAGCAGCACCAGGCCTTTGGCCGCGGCACGCTGGAGTTCCTGCAACCGGGCAACCGCAAAATCCTGGCGTTCCTGCGCCGCTACGGCGAGGAGAACATTCTGGTCGTGGCCAACCTGTCGCGCTTCGTGCAGCATGTGGAGCTGGACTTATCGCGGTTGCAAGGCTCGGTGCCCGTCGAGATGTTCGGGCAGAACCGCTTTCCGCGCATTGGCAAGCAACTCTATCCGCTGACGCTGGGGCCACATGCTTTCTACTGGTTCGCGCTGGAGCCCAGTCCAGTCGATGGGGAATCGCTGACGCTAGCGGCGGAAACAGTCCTCGGCGTGATCACCGCGCCCGGCGGCTGGGAGAGCCTGTTCAGCCCGGCGGACTGGGACCGGCTGGAAAGGGTGCTGCCGGCGTACTTGCAGCAGCGGCCCTGGGTCGCCGGGCAGGCGCGCGAAATCAAGGCGGTGAACATTCGCGACGCCTTTCGCATCAGTTACGCCGATACGCACGCCTTCCTGACGCTGGTGGAAGCGGAAATGACGGAAGGCCCGCCGCGCACCTATGTGCTGCCGCTGGCGCTGGCTCAGGAAAATCAGGTGATGCACCTGCTCGAAAACGAACCGGCGTCGGTGGTCGGCTATGTACAAGGCGATCCGTCGGGCGTGCTCTTCGACGCCCTGGGTGACCCGCGCTTCTGCCTGGCGCTGCTGGAAGCCATCGGCCGGCAGAAGATCTACTTGCTCCCCGGCGGCGAGTTGCGGGCTTCGCTCGAACCGTCGGCCCGGGCGCTGCTGAATGCCGGTCCGCTCACGCCGTCGCTACTGCGCGAGGCGCAGAGCAATACGCTGATTCGCTATGGGGACCAGGTTGTCCTGAAGGTCTTCCGCCGGGTGGAGGAAGGTGTGCATCCCGACCTGGAAACGAGCCGCCACCTGACGCAGCGGCGCTTCCCGGCGATGGCGCCCTACCTGGGCGCGATCGAGTATCGGCGACACAAGTCACCGCCCGTCACGTTGGCGGTCCTGCACGGCTACGTGCCCAACGAAGGCACCGCCTGGCAATATACGCTGGACGAATTGAGCTATTATTTCGAGCGCGTGCTGGCACTGCCGGAGCGCGAGAAGCTGGCGCCGACCGTGGACCACCCGTTGCTCGATCTGGCCGCCGCCGAGGCCCCGCCGCCGCTGCCAGACCTGATCGGCCGCTACCTCGATTCGGCCCGCTTGCTTGGCGAACGGGCCGCTGAGTTGCACCTGACGCTGACCGGCGACGGAGAGAATCCAGCGTTCGCGCCGGAACCGTTCAGCATGCTCTACCAGCGTTCGCTTTACCAGTCGATGCGCAATGTGGCCGGTCGCATTCTGGACCGACTGCGTCAGCAGCAGGACCAGTTGCCGGCCGAATTGCGCCGGCTGGTCGCGGCCTTGGTGGCACACGAACATACCGTGCTGGAGCGGTTCCGCACGGTGCTCGGCCGCAAGATCAAGGCCCAGCGCGCCCGCTACCACGGCGACTACAACCTGGCGGAAATCCTGTACACCGGCAAGGACTTCGCCATCATCGACTTCGAGGGCGACCGCACGCGCACCCTCAGCGACCGGCAGACGAAGCGCTGCCCGATCCGCGACGTGGTCAGCATGGTCCGCTCGTTCCACTACGCGGCGGCCATCGCCCTGCTCGGCGGCGGCAGTCGGCGCGGCAGTACCCCCGGCCTGATCCGGCCGGAGGATGTGCCGTCGCTCGAACCGTGGGCCTGGGCCTGGGCGGCCTGGGTCTCGGTGGCGTTCCTGCGCGCCTACGAAGAGAAGGCCCGGCCGGGCAATTTCCTGCCGGCGGCGGCCCAGGATTACCGCGTCCTGTTCGACGTCTTCCTGCTCGAAAAGACCTTCCATGAGTTGGGCCACGAATTGAGCCATCGCCCCGACTGGGCGGCCATCCCCCTGCGCGGCATCCTGCGGCAACTTGACATTGCCGAGGACAACAACGGCGTGGCGGACAACGGCGGCGCGCCGCCTCCGGGGAAGCCGGGAGCGTAAAACTCGGTGCGACCAGCGAAAACACCCCTGTGGCCCGCTGGGACCACCGCGTCCCCTCATGGCGAAGTAGCGGCCCCAGCGCGGTCGTGTTGCCGAGCCTCAATCCTGGCGCGCCGCGCGCGCCAGGTCTTCATCCTTGCCGGCGACGAGCAGCGTGTCCGAATCCTTCAGTGCAGCGTCGGGGTCCGGAGCGGTGATGATGCGGTCGGTGAGCATGTCGTGCAGGGCCACGACCGAGATGCCGTATTTCTGGCGCAGTTCCAGCTGACGGAGCGTGCGTCCGATCCAGTCCTCACGCACCCCCATTTCCTGCATGCTGAACCCGGTGCCGAGACGGACGTAGTTGAGCACAGCCGTGCCTGACAGCCGCGTCGCCAGGCTCAGCGCGGAGTCGCGTTCGGGGAACACCGTTTCGGTGACTCCCAGGCGGTCCATGACGCGGGCATGGTCGCGCGAAATCACCTTGACGTAAACGTCCTTGACGCCGAGGTCACGCAGCGCCATGGTGGCGAGGATGCTGGCGGTGATGTCGTCGCCGGTGCTGACCACGCCCGCGTCGGCGCTCTTGGCCCCCGCGCGCTGTAGCGCTTCCAGGCTTTTGCCGTCCGCGACTGCCGCGCGCGTGACGTGGGCGCTGATCCGGTCCACCGCTTCCTCGCGCGGATCGACGGCGATGACCTCATGCCCCTGCCCATACAGCGCCTCGGCCATGCTGCTGCCGAAGTTGCCCAGGCCGATAATGACAAACCGCTTCATGGCTTCCTCGGAAAGGCCGTCTTCGGGCTGGCTCAGCCGACCATGACCTCTTCATAAGCGTACCGAAAACGCTCCGCGCCGACGGCGCGGCGGGCAAGCGCGGCGGCGAGGGTGAACGGGCCGATGCGGCCGAGAAACATGAGCACAATCACCGTCCAGCGCCCGCCGGTCGAAAGTTGCGGCGTCTGCCCGGTGGACAGGCCCACGGTGTTGAAGGCGCTGACGGCCTCGAACATGCGGTCGAGAAAGCGCCCGCCGCCCGTGCCTTCCTCGAACAACATCAAGGCGAGAATACCCGTCGTCACCACGGCCGCCGCCACGACAAACAGACCAACGGCACGGTCGGTGGTTTCCTGGCGCAGCGAACGGCCCGCCAGACACGGGACTTCATGTCCCAGGAGCCGCGACCAGGCCAGTATGCCCAGCAGCGCGAAAGTCGTCGTCTTGACGCCGCCAGCCGTCGAACCGGGTGAACCACCAATCATCATCAGCAAGATCGCCACGAAATTGCTGCTTTCCGAGGCGTGGACGAAGTCGACGTTATTGAAGCCGGCGGTGCGCACCGTGACGCTCATGAACAACGCATTGATCGGTCGATGGACCACGGGCAGTTTGCCGAGCAGACCGTGCCACTCCATCAGGGCAAACGCCAGCCCGCCCACAATCAACAACGCCGCCGTGGTCGCCAGCACCAACCGGCTGTGCAGCGACATTCGGTAACCACGCTTCTGGCGGCGTGCGCCGCAGTAGAGATAGCTTTCCTCCAAGGTCAGGAAACCGATGCCGCCCGCGACGATCAGCACCATGATGACGCCGAGGCTCACGGGCGATTCCTGAAAGGAAAGCAGGCTGTCCGAAAAGGTCGAGAAGCCCGCGTTGCAGAAAGCGCTGACGGAATGGAAGAGCGCCGGCCAGGCGGCCTCGCGCCAGCCCAGGCGCGGCAGCCAGAGCAGGTACAGCAGCACTGCCCCCAGGCCCTCGATCTGGAGAGTAAAACGCACCACGTTGAGCACCAGCCGTCGCGGTTCGATGCGCGGGGCTTCGTCCAGCGAACCGCCCGCGAGCGCTTCGTGATGCAATGACAGACGCTGCCCCAGCAGCAGCAAGA
>JAEUIF010001166.1 GCA_016795185.1 Planctomycetia bacterium
GGAGAAACGCAGCGACCGCGGTTGCCCAAGTTTGGCCGACCGCGGTCGCTGCCGTTTTCCGCCAAGGGCCACGCGTCAAAACTTGCCGTCGCGCGATTCAAAGTGCGTCGGCTTGCCCAGGCTAGCGCCGCCGCGCTGCACCCAGTCGGCAATCCACTCGATCATCTGCCGCGCGCCCACACGCGGATAGCCGAACAGGCGGTGCCCCAGCTGCCCGTTGCTCAGCAGGGCATCCGACGCTTCGCTGCCCGTGAAGCGCACGGGCTTGCGCATCAACGCGCCGAGTTGCTCGGCCGCGCGGCGCACGCTGAGCAGTTCCGGCCCCGCCAGGTTGATGACCTTCGCCGGACTGGCCAGGTGGTCGAACGCCTGCAAGGTCATCGCATTGGCGTCGGCCTGCCAGATGGCGTTCAGGTTGCCCATCGCCAGGTCGATGGGTTCCTCCGCAAGAACCTTCTGCGCCAGATCGACCAACACGCCATAGCGCGTCTCGGTGGCATAGTTGAGCCGCAGCAGCGCCATCGGGATGTTGAATGTCCGGCTGAAGTAATCGAACATCCGCTCGCGGCCGACGGCGGTGCTAGCGTACTCGCCGACCGGCCGCAGTTCATCGCTTTCCAGCGAACCACCGCGCACCACCGGCGATAGGCCATAAACGTTGCCCGTCGAGAAGGCGACGATGCGGCTGGTCCGAAACCGCCGGCAGACCAGGCCGGGCACGAAGACGTTCATGGCCCAGGTCAGCCCCTCGTTGCCCGTGGAGCCGAACTTCACACCGGTCATGAAGATGACGTTCGCTGCGTCGGGCAGCTTCTCCAGCTGCTGCGGGTCGAGCAGGTCGCAGCGGATCGCCTCGACGCCGGCCGCTTCCAGTTGCTCGATCAGGGCTGCACTGGAGAAGCGCGACGCCCCGATGATGCGCCGCTTTATTCCAGCAGCGTCCGTGGCGCGCCGCGCCATCCGGGCCAGGGTCGGCCCCATCTTGCCGCCCACGCCCAGCAGCATGAGGTCGCCTTCCAGGCGGCCCATCGTTTCGATGGCTCCCGGCGACGGCTCGCTGAGCATGTCTTCCAACTGGGCCACGTCGGCAATAGTTCGCATGGTGGCTTGCACGGTATTCTTCACTTTCAAGGCGAGCGGCGGGCGTCAGCCCGCTGTTGGTGCGAGCAAACAGCGGGCTGACGCCCGCCGCTCGCCCAGGAATGAGATTGTCCACGAAGTCGGGCCGCCTATCCTAGTTCCGGCCCCGAACTGGCCCAGAGTCGCTGTACATCCTCCCCCACCGACGGCCCCCGGCACATCCGCACCAGGGGCCGCTGCGGTTGCAGCCCCATGCGCCGGGCCAACGCCATCGCTTCCCCATGCTGTTCCGGGACATCGAGCAAGACCCGTTGGCCGGCGTATCGCCGCCAGGCATCGGCCAGCAGCAGCGGCCCTGCCTCGGGGGAGGCCAGGCACGGCCCCAGTTGCAGCGCGTGGCAGCCCGGACGCACGGCCAGGTAGCCGGTGATGCGGCCGTTCTCGGCCACGCAGCGCACCGCCGCCGGGTCTTCCGCAAAGAGCAAGCGGAGAAACTTACCGCGCGGCGTGCCGTTGATGGTCGTGTCGAAGGCAATCAAGTCATCCCACGTCGGCGCTGGCGCGATTCGCACCGAAGGCTCGCCGTGCGCGTCGTTGGGCGCGGTCAATTCCCCCGCATGCCGGACCAACGTGTATTCGACCTCGAAGCCGAGCTTGGCATATAGCGGCTGGCCCAGCGGCGTGGCGTCCAGGCGGGTGCTGCGCACGCCGCGCTGGTCCAGAAACTCCAGGGCGTGAAGCATCAATGCCTTGCCGACGCCCTGGCCACGCATCCGTTCATCCACCAGCACCATCGCAATCCAGGCGACCTCGCCGAAGGTGCAAGCGACCGTGGTGCCCACGCCCACACCGTCGATCTCGGCGAGGAAGCAGCCGTCGGGTTCCAGGGCCAGCATCCGTCGCCAGTCGGCTTCGAGCTGGTTCCAGTTCGCCTGCTGCTTGAGGGCCATGCCGAGCGGCACGTCGGCGTCCGTCATCGTGCGAATGCGTAGCACCGCGAACCCTCGCTACTTGCCCGACGCCTGCCCGAAGCGGCCGAACTGGTCGTGCGGCGGGTTCTGGCCCGCGCCCACCGCGCCGATGAAGTTGCCTTTACCGTCGGCCGGATCGCCCGCGTCGATCAACGGACTACCCTCAGCCGGTGTGTAGGCTGCACGGTAGGCGGCGAGGATTTGCGAGACGGTCACCTTGCGGGCGCGAATGTCTTCGTTGCTGAAGGGAAACTTCTTGAGCGGGCCTTTGAACTTCGGCTCGGCCTGGGCGTCCTTCGCGCCGCCGACGGGAACATCGTGCTTGCCGAAGCCCGCGTCCTGGCGCTCGACCTTGCCGGCGACCGACAGCAGGTAGTTACGCGGCGTCTTCACTGTGGGGTTATGAAAGAGGTTGTAGTCCGCGTACCCCAGGCGAGCGGGCTTCTCCTCGCCGGCGTCGTCGTTCCAGGCCGGACGGATCATGGCTTGCGGCAGCTTGTAGTAGCGGTCGCGGTGCGCGAAGTTGAAGAACACGTTACTGCGGACACTCTTCACGAAGCCCTTCGGCGACACTTCGATAGCCGGCACGTCCAGCCGGCCGCCGCCGTCGAAGACGTTGTTGTAGATTTCGATGCCGTCGCCGGGGTTGCGCGGCGGATAGACGACCGCAATGCAGCCCATCATGCTGCCCGCCCGGCTATCCGATTCGCCCGCCAGGAACAGGTTGTGATGGACCTTGCCGAAGCTGCCCGTCTGCATCAGGTCGTGGTCGATGATGTCCGTGATGACGTTGTAGCGGAACTCACCTTCGACGAAGCGCACGATCCATTCTCCGTCGCGGATGATGTTATGTTCGCCGACCACGCCCTTGCCCGTGGTGAAGACCGAGACCTGGCTCCAGTACGGGAACTCCGCGTTGATCGGCATGCGCAGGTGGAAGTAGTTACCGCGCACGATGGAATTGTCGCCCTGGGCATCCACGCCGATGCGCCAGCCGATCAGCAGGTTGCTGTCCTCGTCG
Source organism: Planctomycetia bacterium (assembly GCA_016795185.1). GTDB lineage: Bacteria > Planctomycetota > Planctomycetia > Gemmatales > Gemmataceae > JAGVLI01. Next base: position 3,073 of record JAEUIF010001166.1, read on the forward strand.
CGGTCGCCGCCGATCAGCCAGTTTGGCGCCTGAAAGACAATCTTGCCACGGGCGAGGAAGTTGCCCTGAAACAGCTTCCGCTCCCTGGAATTGCCACGCGCCACGAAAGCATGAGACGAGTTGTCCACGTCCTTGCTGACCGCGACCTCGGAATTCTCCTGCACCGTGTTATGGCGAAAGCTGGCCGTGGAAGCAGCGTCATTCTGGAGGTGAATCGCCGAGCAGCCGTCGAAGGTGCAATGCTCAAAAGCGATGCTACCCTTGCCCGCCGCCTTCAGATCGATGGCCGTCGCGCCCGGGCCGGTCGCCTGTCCCTTCTCGGAGCGTTTCGCAGGTCCACCCAGCTGGCGGATCGTGCAATGCATGATCTTGACCGAGCCGGTCCATTTGCCGTCCGTGCGCAACCGATGCCGGTTGCCGACCAGGGTGCAGGGCTGCTCGGCGGTGCCCTGGATCTCCAGCACGTCGTCGCCGGTCAGCACCAGGTCTTCCGCGAGTTGCAGCGTTTCGCCAGGGCCGACAATTTTCGTGCCGGCGGCCAGCGGCGCGGCGAAGCTCAGCGCACTGACGATCAATAGACCGAACGGGAACGAGCGTTTCATGGGACGATTCCTCGAACAGTATGAAGTACGTCGGGCTTTCCAGCCCGACACGTAGCGCCGGGTGCAAGCTGCATCAGATTGACCAAGTGCGTTACGATTTCACCGCACAGTCCCGGCGCTACGTGTCGGGCTGGAAAACCCGACGTACCATTGCCGGTCGAGCCGCCAATTCGCGCAGTGATCACAGGTCACTTCTTCTCCGCCTTCACGCCGCGCAGCTTGATGTCCGTCCAGTTGCCGGTATCGTCGAACGAGCCGACGCCGACCCGGCCCCAGGTAAAGGTCTTGTCGGTGGCGGTCATCACCGGGGTTTTCAGGTCGTCGTAGTAGACTTCGATGGTCCCGTCGCCGACCTTGCGGACGATCCGGATGTGATGCCAGGCATCGTCCCAGTTGGTGCCGTCCGTGGTCTTGGTGCTGATCTTCTTGCGCGGCTCGTTGTTGACGATGAAAATTTGATTGGCGTGATCGTCCGTCTTCTTACCCAGGTGGACATAGTAGAAGTGGGCTGCGTCCTGGTAGCCGAAGAACAGGCACATATCGCGGTGGTTGTAGTCCTTGATCGTGCTCTGGCACTGGGCATCGAGGATGAAATCGCCAACGCTCACGTCCTTGACCAGCGCGAAGTTGAACGGACTGCGGTGCGGCGGGTTGTACTTGCTCTTGCCGAACTGGCTGAACGCCTTGCCCTTGGGCGTGTCGATCACCTTCCACGCGGCCGGGTCGCTCGGCTCCCAGCGGTCCGCGCCCTTGGTAAAATCGTCCTGGAACAGCACGGGGAGTTCCTGGGTCTCTTCAGCCTGGGCGGCCAGCCCGGCACACAACATCAATCCGACCAGCAATCGCTTCATCGTCGTGCTCCTGAATGATCCTAAATCCACCAGGCTCGGGGTTTGTAGTTCCGCCTTCAGGCGGTGGAGCGACTCGACCGCCTGAAGGCGGAACTACAAACTCGATTCGCCGAACGGTTCTGAAATCTCGCAAAGCGCTACTTCTATGAAGCCCGCCCGCCGCAACAAGACCGGGAGCGATTTTCCTGGCTGCCGGTTCTGCATGCGGATATAAACGCCCGCGACGCATCCCGCATTCAACACCGAGGACCGTGCGATGAAACGTGCATTGCTCGTGAGTCTGTCCGCCCTGGTCTGGTTAGCTCCCGCACGCGGCCAGACTCCCGAGGAAAAGAAGGCCACTGTGGAGTTCATGCAGAAGCTGCAATCCAATACCGGCGGCTTCCTGCCGGCCCCAGCCGCGCCGACCGATGCCAAGGCCCCCACGCCGACCGTGCGGGCCACTTCCTCCGCGTTGCGTGCCTTGAAGTATTTCGGCGGTGAAGCCAGGGACCGCGCCGCGGCGGCGAAGTTCGTCGAGAATTGCTTCGACAAGACCAGCGGCGGGTTCGCCGATACGCCGGGCGGCAAGCCCGATGTCTTCACGACCGCCGTCGGTCTGATGGCGATGATGGAACTGAAACTCCCGACCGAGCCTTACGTGGGGCCGGGCGTGAAATTCCTGACCGAGAACGCGAAGAATTTCGAGGAAGTGCGCATTGGCGCAGCCGGCCTGGAAACGGTCAACCAGCGGCCCAAGCAGGCCGACGCCTGGCTGGAGCAGGTCGTCAAGACCGCCAACGCCGACGGCACCTACGGCAAGGGGCCGGGCGCGGCGCGGGCCACCGGCGGCGCGGTCGCGGCCGTGCTGCGCCTGGGCGGCAAGCTCGACCAGCAGGGTAACGTGGTCAAGATTCTCAAAACCGGCCAGCGGCCCGACGGCGGCTTTGGCAAGGAAGAAGAGCAGGGCTCCGACCTGGAAACCAGCTACCGCGTGATGCGCGCCTTCCACATGCTGAAGGAAAAGCCG
>JAEUIF010001009.1 GCA_016795185.1 Planctomycetia bacterium
CGCTTCAAGCAACTGCTGTACTGGCTGCTGCAGGTGGCGGTAGCGGCCTTGGGGGCCGAGACTGAACAGGCGACGGAACGTGCTTACCATAGGTGAGTTAGCCCACCAGCTAGTTTTGGGAACGACAAAGGAACTACTGAAGTTGAGCAAGCAAGGAAAGGCGGGTGACAGACCGCACGGCAGGTGCTGACCGCCGGACGACAGTGGGGCCGCAGCCAAACTGCTTGTGCGGTCGCGCGGCGTTCCGGTACAATCCGGCGAATCCAGAGCGCCGCCGCACGGCGCGCAAAAGCGAAAGGACGTCGCCGCTTGGTCGCCAGGGATTTCGCCGACTTTCTCCAGCGCGTGCGCGCCGGTGACGTGCGCGCCGCCGAGGAACTGGTCCGCAAGTACGAGCCCGCTATCCGGCGCGAAGTCCGCATGCGCCTGCACGACCCCCGCCTCTGCCGCCTCTTCGATTCGATGGACATCTGTCAGTCCGTGCTGGCCAGTTTCTTCGTGCGCGCCGCCGCGGGCCAGTACGATCTCGACACACCCCAGGCCCTGATTGGCCTGCTGCTGCAAATGGCCCGCAACAAGCTGGCGTCCAAGGCGCGACAGGTCTATCGGCGGCCCGCCGACCAGCGCCGCGTCGAGGTGACCGACGCCGCCGAGTTGGACGTGATGTCGGGCGGAGACGACCCTCTCCAGCTGGTCGTCGGCCGCGATCTGCTGTGCGAAGTCCTCAATCGACTGACCGAGGACGAACGGCGCGTGAGCGAACTGCGTGGCGAAGGCCGCACCTGGCCCGAAATCGCCCAGACACTGGGCGGCACGCCGGGGGGCCGCCGCAAGCAACTGGCGCGGGCGCTGGACCGCGTGGCGGAAGACCTCGGCCTCGACCGGGAAACGTAAGCGTTTGTTCCGCGATGCAAGTTCGTAGTTCCGCCTTCAGGCGGTTGAGTCGCTCGCCGCCTGAAGGCGGAACTACGAACCTAGAATTCGGAGACGAATGGCAAGCCGTCCAGGGAGGGACTCATGTCGCCGGCATCCTTCAGTGCGCCTTCCTCCGCACCTGTGCAGTCCCTGGAGGACTTTCTCGCTTCGCTGGATGAACTGCCGCCGATGCAGTTGCTCGCGGTGCTGCGGCGCGACCAGCACCAGCGCTGGCAACAGGGCGAACCGATCGCGGCCGAGGACTACCTCCAGCGGCTACCGGCCTTGCGGGCGAATCGCGAGTACGCCATCGACCTGATCTACAGCGAATACTTGCTGCGGGCCCAACGTGGGGAAGCACCGGCCGCCGACGAGTACGCCCGGCGCTTCCCCGAGTTCGCCAGCGAGCTGCATTTGCAGGTCGCGGTCCACGATGCCGTCGCCGCGCCGACCCCCGACTGGCCGTCCACACAACCGTCTCTCGCTCCGTCACCCGTCGTGCAGCCGGCGCGCGGCCACCCGCTCCCCGAGGTGCCGGGTTACGAATTACTCGCCGAAATCGGCCGGGGCGGCATGGGCGTGGTTTACCGTGC
>JAEUIF010001013.1 GCA_016795185.1 Planctomycetia bacterium
CGCTTCAAGCAACTGCTGTACTGGCTGCTGCAGGTGGCGGTAGCGGCCTTGGGGGCCGAGACTGAACAGGCGACGGAACGTGCTTACCATAGGTGAGTTAGCCCACCAGCTAGTTTTGGGAACGACAAAGGAACTACTGAAATTTCATATTGAATCCTGGTTCGTAGTTCCGCCTTCAGGCGGTGAGTCGCTCGCCGCCTGAAGGCGGAACTACGAACTTCAGGCTCTGCCACTCCGCCACCAAGGAATGTGGCTCCCCAGCCGGACATTGGCGGACGCCCGCCCTCTCCGCCCGTACACCAACTGAATGAAGCTCAAGCAGCAACCTGCCGATTTTCAGGTCGAGGAACTGACCGATGCCGCGCCCGAGGGCCAGGGGCCGTATGCCCTGTATCGGCTCGATAAGAGCGGCTGGTCCACGCCGGAAGCGCTGGCCATCGTCCGTCGGCGCTGGCGGATCGAACTGCGGCGGGTGTCATCTGGCGGTCTGAAAGACCGCCATGCCCAGACCGTGCAGCATTTCACGATCTTCCGCGGCCCGCAGCGCAACCTGAAGCAGCAGGGCATCGCCGTCCAGTATCTCGGACAGCGCGCCGAGCCGTTCACCGCTCCAGACATCCGCGCCAATCGCTTTCGCCTGACGCTGCGCGACATCGCGGAGGCCCAGGTGGCCGCCGCCGGCCAGGCACTGACGGAGATCGCGCGCGATGGGGTGCCGAACTACTTCGACGACCAGCGCTTCGGCTCGGCGAACGGCGGTCGGTTCATCGGCAAGCAGCTGGTGCTGGGTGAGTTTGAATCAGCGCTGAAGCAGGCGCTGACCGCGCCGTACGAACACGACCGTGCCGCGCAGAAGCGAGAGAAAGCGGCGCTGCGCGCGAACTGGGGCGAATGGGAGCGGTGCCGTTCCCGGCTGCCGCCCGGCCATGTCCGCGACCTGGTCGACTACCTGGCGCGCCGTCCCAGCGATTTTCTCGGCGCGGTGGTACGGCTGCGGCCGGAGTTGCGCGGCCTGTACCTGTCCGCCTATCAAAGCCATCTGTGGAACCGATTGCTCGCCCGCTGGCTCGAAGTGCACTGCCGGCCCGAACAACTGCGCGCCGTGCGGTTGCAACTGGGGTCAGCCCCCTTCCCGCACGCTCTGACGGAAGAGCAACGAACGACACTGGCGGCGCTGGAATTACCTCTGCCGTCGGCACGGCTGAAGCTCGCCGACGACGACCCGGTGCGGCCGTTGCTCGACGCCGTACTGACGGAGGAAGAATTACAGCTGGAACAACTGCAAGTGAAGGGGGTGCGCGAGCTGTTCTTTTCCAAGGGGGAACGGGCGGCCCACTGCCTGCCCGCGAACCTGAACTGGGACTTTCAGCGTGACGACTTGCACGCGGGCCGGCGGCAGCTGGTGCTGACGTTCGAGTTGCCGCGCGGCAGCTACGCGACGTTGCTGGTCAAGAGGATTCAATTACACGGCGAGTAGTTAGCCCGACGCGCCAGCGAGGGCCTTGCCTACAGCAACTCCAGCGAACGCCGCACCACGTCAAACGCCGCTTGCGGGCGGCCCAACTTCCGCGCGTTCTCCCGCATCCGCGCCAACTTCTTCGGATCGGCGAGCAGCGCGTCGATCTTGTAGGCCAGGGTGCCGATGTTGTTCACTTTCATCGCCGCCCCGTTTTCGAGCAGGAAATCGTTGTTGCGGTATTCCTGGCCGGGCGTCGGGTTGACGATGACCATGCCCGCGCCGCGGGCCAGCACCTCGGAAGTCGTCAGGCCGCCCGGCTTGGACATCACCAGGTCGGCGACGGCCATCAGCTCGTCGATCTGGTCCGTGAAGCCCAGGACATGCGCCTTGTGTCGTTTCGGAACAGGCACCGATTCCAGCTTCGCCTTCAGCTTCTGGTTTTTACCCGCGACGGTGACGACTTCGAGCGGGTGCTGCACGTCGAGCAGGGCACGGTAGAGCTGTTCGATCGGGCCGACGCCGAAACCGCCGGCCATTTGCAAAATCACGGTGCGGTCGCCGGCCAGCTTCTGGTGCTTCAGGCAGACGGCGCGGTCCTTGTCCTGGGCGAAGACGGGGTGAATGGGGATGCCGGTCGCCTCGGTGTCGGCGGCTGGCACGCCCCAGTGCTGCAAATAGCGGGCGCCTTCCTCGGTGGCGGTGAAGTAGCGGTCGCAGGGTTGGTTGACCCAGAGCCGGTGCGTCTCGAAGTCGGTGGTCGCCGTCACCTGCTTGACGCCGAGCTTGCCCTCGCGCCGCAGCGCGGCGATGATCTCGGCGGGCAAGAAGTGCGTGTTAATGACCAGGTCCCAGGCTTCCTCTTGGAGCAGCTTGAGAAACGCCTTCAGGTTCAGCTTCTCGACCACGAGGCGGAACTTGTCGCTGGTGTAGCGGCCGGAACGGCTGGGCTGGTCCAGCATGTCGTAGAAGAAGCCCAGGAAGTGCGGAGCGCGATTGACCAGGTCGATATAGGTCTTGGCGTAGACCCGGCGGAAGGCGACGTTGGTCAACATCAGCACATCGAGGTTCTTGACGAGTGCATCGGGCGCGAGTTGGCGCAGCGCCAGCTCAACGGCCTGCGCGGCGCGCATGTGACCCGCTCCGACCGACGCGGACAACACCAGGATACGTGGCGGCATGGGATGGCGGCCCTGCAATGGAGACGGTGCTGGAAACAATCTCGGCACTAGAACCCCAACCGCGCGCGGAGGGAAGCAAAAAAGCGGAATCGCTGACTCGTTTAGCCGCGAGCCGGAGGCGAGCGCTGGGGACTGACGGCTGAACGACCCTTGGCGATCCCAGCGCGGCCCTGTATCAATAGCGACAACCTACTGACCGCCGACGGGAGCCGACGTATGCTTTCCACGAGCGATTTGGTGCAGCAGCCCATCACTGGGATCGTGCCGCCGCAGCTGGGCGAGGCGACCATCCGCGTGGCCTGGCCGTCGGTCTCCGCCACGCCTGCGGTCGCCACGCTCGGCCGTAAGCTGATCCTCAGCATCGCGCTGGCACCGCTCGGCTGGGGGCTGATGCTGCCCTTCTATTTCCGCAAGATCCTGCCGTTCCTGGCCATGCGCTACACGCTGACCAATCGCCGCTTGATGATCCAGCGCGGTCTCAAGCCGCAGGTGTCGCAAGAAGTGGCGCTGGCCGACATCGACGAGGTGCGCGTCGTCCGCGACGCCAACAGCGTATTCTTCCGCTCCGGCGACCTGGAAATCGTCTCGAAGGGCGCGGTCAAGCTGCGTTTGGCCGGCGTGCCCGAGCCCGACGCTTTCCGGCAGGCCGTACTCAACTCCTGCATGGCCTGGGTGCCCGGCAAGGCCCAGCAGATGCTGCGCTTCGTGCCGTCGAAGGTGTAAATTAGAGCATTTTGCGACCGGCTGTAGCGGTCCGCACAGCGGACCCTACGGTATGCTGTAGGGTCCGCTGTGCGGACCTTAGCGCCCGGTGCTACACCCATCCGCGAACTGCTCTAGCCGGCGGAGCAGCGAGTTACTTTTTCACCAGTTCTTGAAACGCCTTGCAAAGTATCGGTGCCGCCTCCGGGCCGACGCTGTTCCCTTCCCCGTACTGCGCCTTCGCGCGGCCGTAGCAGTAGGGGGCTTTCTCATCCCATTGACGCTTCGGCAGGATATAGCCGACCTCGTCGTTGGCCAGGCCGACGAGCATGCGATGTGGGCCAGCCAGCTGCTTGTAAATGGCCGGTTCGATCGGCGCCTCGGAAAAATCGGCGTTGGGGTCGGCAGGGTCTTGCACCTTATCGAGCACCAGTTCCGGGTAGATTTCGCCGGGAAGCGCTGCGATGTCCAGTTCGCCGAGCCGCAGCCAGGCGACCTCGGTCCGAATGCACAGCGGCTTCTTGAACTCCTTCGCCGGGGCCGGTTCCGCCTTGTGGGCGTCGCCGGTCCAGAGATACGCCTGCCGTTGCAGCACGCCGAGCTGCCAGCCGAGGACGTACGCCTTGTTTTCGAGCGGCAGATAGACTTCCCGGCTGCGCGCCTGGATGGGAGTGAGTCGGAGCGGTTTCGCCTGTTCCAGCGCTTTGCTGGCTGCCTGGCCCACCAGTCGGCCATGGCGTTCGGTCTTGGCGAAGGTGCCGTCGGTGAGTGGCCTGCCGTCGGCGTCGCGGAGCGGCACGTGCAGCGAGGTCATGAGCCCACCGACGGTCCCTGTCAGGTACACGACCGGGCAACGGTGTCGCTCTTGCAGTTCCTTGACCGTGTAGCCCACGAAATCGGCGCTGATCTCGGTATTCTTGCTGTCGAGCGTTTCGGGATGACAGTTCCACTGCACGACCAGGCCAGCGCGCTGCTGACTCTTCGCGTTGCTGAATTCGAGGACGACCAGTTCGTCGTGCTTGATGTAAGGCTCGCGGCCATCGTGCAGCAGTTCGGGGGCGTGCGCCGTGCCGATGCGGGCCGTCACCGCGACGGCGCTTTTCTCGGCGTCTAGCACCGCCTGTACGACCTGCGCTTCGAGCAGCTTGAGATAGTCCGGATTGAGGCCGCTCTTGAACGGGTTCGGTCCCCAGAGGCCAAGCGTATCCGGCCCTTCGTGGTTGTGCGTGCTCGACACCAGCACATAGTCGAAGCCAGGCAGCGCCGCTCGAATGCGCTCCGTGCTGGCGTGAAACAGGCCAACGACATCGACCGACGCTAGCGCAACCTTTCGTTCGCCGTGCTTCAAAACGATCGCGCGGGCCTTGAGCGGGTCGTGAATCGCTGTGGCCTTGCGGTTCTGGCCAAAGCCCGCGAGGTAGACAGGCTTGTCGCCCAGCTGCGGCGTGACGTCGGCTTCACCAAAGCCGACCAGCAGCGGGGCGTCCGCCGCCGAGCCAAAAGAGAAGGCGATGAGGGTGGAAAGTGCCAAGAGCGTCGGGACGAAACGAAACATGGGGCTTCCTCCGTGAAGACTGGGAGTCGCGGTGTGCTAAACCGCAAGCGGTCAGATCCACCCCTGGCCTTCCTGCGCGATGATGGCACGCATGCCGGCGATCCAGGCCGGATGATCGTTGAGGCACGGGCAGCGCAGCAGTTGCTCGCCGCCAGCCTCGCGGAACACTTCCGCCGATTCGTGCCCGATCTCGTCGATGGTTTCCAGGCAGTCAGTGGTGAAACCGGGGGTAGCCACGAACACGCGCTTCAGGCCGCGCTTCGCCAGGTCGCGCAGCGTATCGTCCGTGTAGGGCTTCAACCAGCGGTCGCGGCCGAACAGGGACTGAAACGACTGCGTCCAGCGGTCGCGCGGCCAGCCGAGGCGTTCTATCAGCTGGAAGGTCGTGCGCTTGACGTGCGTGGCGTACGGGTCGCCGCGCTGGGAATACTTGATGGGGATGCCATGAAAGCTCAGCAGATAATGATCCGGCGCGGCCGGCAGCTTCGCCAGGCTGTCGCGAATGACCGCAGTCACCGCGTCGAGGTAAGCGGGGTGGTCGTAGTACGGTGGCACAATCCGCAGCGCTGGCACCCGGCGTTCCTTCATCAGGGCATGAAACAGCGCATCAGTCGCCGAGGCCGTGGTGGTGGCCGAGTATTGCGGATACATCGGCAGCACGATCAGCCGTTCGACGCCCTGCTCAATTAGTTCGTGCAGAACCCGCCCTACCGGCGGATTGCCGATCTGCATGCCGAAGCGCACGGGAACGTTGGGCAACTGCTTCTGGAGCGCCTCGGTCTGCAAGCGCGTGATATGTAGCAGGGGTGAGCCGGTCTGGTCATCCCAGATGCGGCGATACTTCGCGGCGGACTGGGCCGGGCGCGTGGGCAGGATGCGGAAGTTGAGGATGAACCACCAGAGCAGCCGGGGAGCTTCGATGACGCGCGGGTCGCCCAGGAATTGACGGAGGTAGCGGCGCAGTGCGGACGGAGTGGGTGCGTCCGGGGTGCCCAGCTGCAAGAGCAATACGGCGGGACGGGTCATGGTAAGGAATCGCGAAGCACGAACCGACGAAACGGTTCGTGCTTCGCGATTCGTGCGGAGCCGCCGGAGGCGGTTACTTCTTCTTGCAAGCCGGACCTTCCTTGGCGTCCTGCTTCTCGGTGATCTGAGCGCCGCCGGCCGCCTTCAGGGCCGTCGACCGCTCCTTGTTTTGTTCGGTGAAGCTGGTCCACTGGGAGGGCACGTTCGCCTCGGCGAAGATGGCTTCGACCGGGCATTCGGGCACGCAGGCTTCGCAGTCGATGCAGTCCACCGGATCGATCCACAGCATCGTGTCGTCCTGGTAGAAGCACTCGACCGGGCAGACGACGCAGCAGTCGGTGTACTTGCAATCGTAACAAGGTTCACAGACAACGTGAGTCATTGCAGCCTCATTCCTTTCTTCTGTCGCTGGCAAAAGCAATCAGGACGGCGGTTCGCCCTACGAACCCGCTACCTGGGCAAGCCTGTGATTTGTGCAGTGTAGGGATAGCAAGTCCGAGGGCCGCTGTCCAGAGTTAATAGCGCGGTCCGCGCGAAACCGCCGGCGGCTTACCGGCCTTCGGCTTCCAGTTCGGCCAGCCGACGGGCGGCGTCGGCCGCTTGCGGGCCAAAAGGCTCCAGTTCGAGGTAGCGTCGCAGGCAGGCCACGCCCGACGGTGTATCGTTGGCCAAACGGTAGGCTTGGGCCAAATTCAGGTAGCCGGGGCCGTAAGTTAAGTCGCAGCGAATCGACTTCTTGAAGGCCCCGGCGGCCTCGCGCGGCTGGCGGTTCAGCTGGGCCAGGCCGAGCAGGTTGAACTTGCGGGCGTCGGCCGGTTGCTGGATGCACTGGGCTTCCATCAGCCGTTGCAACGCTTCCAGCCGCTGGTGATCGTAGAGCAGCTGTCCGACCGCCAGCGCCAGGTGATAGTTGCGTTGGTGTTCCGGCTTTCTAACCAGGGCGTCGAGCAGCTGTTCGCCTTCCTTGGTTTTGCCTTGCTTCAGCAGGTCCGTGCCGCGCGCCAGGTCCGGATCGACCAGGCGTTCGACCTCGGCACGGGCGGCACGGGCATCGTTGGTCAACACCAGGGTGCGGCCCTCGGCACGGCGCAGGAGCCAGTGCGGAAATGGGGAACCCGAGTCATCATCGTCGTCGTCGGGCTGGCCCTGCCGCCCACCCAACAGATTGACGGCGAGCGCGAAGGCATTCGCGCTTTCGACCTCTGGATTCTGGTGCGCGGGCGCTCGGTCCGGGGCCAGGTGCCAGACGGCGGGATGAGACTTACGCAAGGTCTCGCCACGCGCCGCCGCGAGGATGGTCCGCCAGCGGCGTTCGTCGTCCCGCGGCGCGACGGTGCGCACCTCCCAGTCGAGACGGTCCAGGCCCGCGAGACCAACCGGCAGCGGTTCCTTGCAGCGCTGAGCAAACACGCGTTCGAGCGCTGCGGCCAGCCGGCCCATGACCTCGCCGGTCAACTCGGGCCGCGGACCGGCGGGCGCTTTCGCGTCTTGCCAGACCTGTTCGATCAAAGCGGCCCAGGCAGCGCCGTCGCGCCGCAGCAGTTCGGGCTCGCCAGCGGCGAACGCGCGCGCCGCCAGCAAGGGGATGCGCCGCAACGACTGGACGCTGCCCGAATCGTCGCGCGTCCAGGTGAGGAAAAACAGGCCATCGTCGCCATCCACCGTGGGAGACACGCAGCCACCGCCCCGGCTGAGCCGGGTTTCGGTCTTCGCCGCCAAATTCCACTGGAACAGATCGATGCGTTCATCGTGTAGACAGTCGGCGTCGATCCAGCAATCGGGAGGCAGCGGGTACGCTTGCTCCCGTGCGTAGACCAAGTGCTTGCCGTCCCGCGTCCAGCACAGTGGGCGCGGTGTGGGCGTGGCGGGGATGTCGAGCCATTCGGGTTCGGCCTTCGGCTGGCGCAACGCCACGAGCATGACGCGGGCCTGGTCTGTATTTGCGGGCCGCGCCCAGACCGCCAGCTGCTGACCGTCGGCCGAAAGCGCTGGAAAGCTGTACTCGATGCGGCGCGCGGAGACGAGCACGTCGACCCGCGGGCGCGTTTCGCCCGGAGCCGTCGCGCAATCGCCGAGAACGATCTCGGCTGGGTCGGCGCTGGCAGCCGCGCCGGGGGCATCGGACTGCGGCGTGCTCTGGGTGCGCACTAATACCAGGCGTTGCGGATTCCCCGGCAACGGTGTGGGCCAGCTGCCGCGAAAAGCCAGTGTTTCCAGACTGCGAGCCGGGGCGTCGTAGCGCTGCATCCGTCCATCCAGCCGGGCGAAGTAGACGTAGCGGCTATCGGCGGACCAGGCGGGTCTGCCGACGATACGGTGTTCGGGGCCGTCGCGCGAAGCCTGCCGCACCGGCACGGGGGGGAACACGGCCATGCCGGGGCCCGGCCGCGTGGTCCACGGCTTGGGGGCTTCCGGCTCCTCGGCCAGCAGCGGATTACCGAACGTGCCGGCGACCAGCGAGTTGCCGATGAAGTAGGCGAGGGACTGGCCGTCGGGCGAAGCCGTCAGCTGTTGCAAGATGCGACCATCGGCTGGTTTCCAGAATTCGCGCGACTTCGCGAGCCAGCGGTCGTGTGGGGAATGGCCGGGCCGGGGCACGTCGGCCGGCGCGGCGCGACCGGGGTGCAAATCCGCCTCGACCGGATAGGGAAGATTGGCTCCGTTGTCAGCACGACCGCCGTCGGGATCGGCCGGATTAATGGTGGCAACGACCGGACCAGGAAACAGCGGCGCGCCCTTGGTGTTCAACTGAAACCGGGCGTTGGTCAGTTCGCGTTCCTGACGGGCGACCAGCACCATCAGGCTGACGACGGCGAACAGCAGCAGCAGGACCACGGCTCCGCCGATAAAAGTCACCACGCGCCAGACGGGCGAGACGCGCTTCAGGGGCAGGGCTTCGGGCAGTTCGGCCAGGTTTTCTTCGGGCATGGAGGCTACCTCGCTGGGGACGAGCCGCACAGCGAGATTGTAGCAGAGCGCGAAAACAGTGCGAAGCCGCAAGCGGGCGAAAGCGCAGTCGCGAGCGGCGGCTCAGGCGGACAGGCGGTAGCCGACTGCGTGCTGGCCCGCCATCCACGACAGGCAGCGCGCCCAGTTGGCGGCGGAACCGGGCGTCAGGCTGCCCAGCAGCCGGCTACCGGCCGCGCCGGTGGCGCTGGGGATGTTGGCCGCCACACCGTCGAGCGTCAGCGCGGCCAGCACGCCGCACGCGACCGCGCGGCGCTGTTCCGACGGCCAGCCGTGCGCATCGGTCTTTTCGAGCGTGCAGCCGGGCAGTTGATCTTCGAGCAAACGCCACAGAAAGCCATTGCGCGAACCGCCGCCGCACAGCAGCACGCGCTGCGGCAGCCGGCCTTCCGGGAACCAACGGCGCACCGCCTCGCCGACGGCGCGCGCGACCAGGTGCGTCGCGGTGCAGAGCAGGTCGTGCCGCTGCCATTGTTGCTGTGCGGCCTGTCGTGCCACCTGGGCGACGAACTCCGCGCCGAACAGCGACGACGGCATGCCGCGCGGCGGTCGGCGCTGCCAGAAAGGCAACGACAACCAGCGTTCGAGCAGCGGTTCCAGGCAGCGGCCCTGGACCGCGTACTTGCCGCCGGGGTCGCAGCCTTCACGGCCGGTCGTGAGTTCCCGCACCAGACCATCGAGAAACTGGTTGCATGGGCCGGCGTCGAAACCGACCACGTCCTGGACCCGCGCCCCGGCGGGCAGAAACACCACGCCCGCCGTACCGCCGAGATACACCAGGGCGCGGTCTTCCCGGCCGTGATGGAAGAGCAGGTAGTCCGCCAACGCCTCGACCGGCCCTGCCTGGCCGCCGGCCGCTAGATCGCGACTGCGAAAGTCCGAAATAGTCGTCAAGCCGGTGCGTTCGGCGGTGGCCGCCGTCATGCCGCATTCGACGAGCGAGGGATAACGACCATCGGCATCCTGCCAGAGGTCCTGACCAGGGCAGCCCAGGCACAACACCTGCTGGAGGCTAAATGCCGCCCGATTCGCTACCTGACGGGCTGCCAGCGCATAGGTTTCCCCCAGCAAGCGATGCAATAAGCCGACTTGTCGCAGTTCGACCGATTGGCCGGCGGCGACTTGCAACAGCAACGCCCGCAGGTCGCGCGGATAGGGATGATGCACCGCCTGCACCGTCCGGACGTCGAGGTCCAGGCCGACGCCCTGCAACTGCAACAGGACGGCATCCACGCCGTAGAGGCTGGTACCGGGGGCGACGCCGATCATGTAACGAGGGTTCATGGGGTGGATGCCGTGCTAAACCGCGAGCGGTTTCAAGCCGCCAGTCCGAGGGTCTGATCCTGGCGCAAGCATGCCTGGATAAAGCTCTCGAAGAGCTGCAAGTCGAGGGCGGATGCGGTATCGGATTCGGGATGCCATTGCACGCCGATGCAGAACCAGTTCGGGTCGATGGCTTCGACGGCTTCGATGACGCCGTCCGGGCTGCGAGCGCCGACGCGCAGGCCGGAGCCGACCAGGCGCACGGCCTGGTGATGGCTGCTGTTCACGCGCAGCTCACCGCCGCCGTAGATTTCGTCGATGCGAGTGCGCGGCTCCAGCAGCACGGCATGGCGGTGCGGGGTGTTGGCCGGATCGCGGTGCGGCATGGCGCGGGGCAGGTCCTCGGGCAGATGCAGATACAGGCTGCCGCCCAGCGCCTGATTGATGAGTTGCATGCCGACGCCGATGCCCAGCACGGGCAGCTTGCGCTTGATGATCTGCTGCACCAGCTGGCGGTCATTGTCTTCGCGGCGCGGGGCCATCGGCTGCACGGCGGCGTGCGGCGGCTGACCCCAGCGGCGCGGGTCGAGGTCCAGACCGCCGGTCAGCACGACGCCATCGAGCTGGTCGAGCAAGAATTCCAGCACATCCTCCTGGTTGAGCGGCGGCAGCACGATCGGCAAGCCGCCGGCCGCGAACACCGTATCGAAATAGCCGACGTTCACGCGCGCGTGGGCCACGGTCGTCTTGCCGGCGGGCACGTAATCGGCATTGATGCCGATCCAGGGACGAGTCGGGTGGGCCATCGGGCTTCCCTCCTGGAAAAGCCGGAGCGTCCATGCTCCAGGTAGTTTGGTCAAGAGCGGGGGTTTCGGCAGGGACCGACCGGACGACGTACCTTCCACGCTCCGCCGCCCGGCGCTGTGCCGGAGGCGGGGCGGATATTACGTTCGGTCCCGGAACGGAACAAGGCCGAACGACCGCAAGTTGGGTGGCACGTCCCTCGGTACTCCGAGGGCGTGCGGCACCCCGCACAGACTGCGCTCCCAACAAGTGGCCTGGCGCTCACACGCCCTCGGAGTACCGAGGGACGTGCCACCCACCGTCGAATAGTCGCTTGTGTCGCCGCCTCGAAAAATCACGCGCGCGCCAACGGCTGCCGGCAGGGCGTGTTACAGAGGCGGTAGAGTCAGCCATTCGTGGCTCGATCCCAAAAGGACCAGCCCTGGAGGTGCAGCAATGGGGAAGACCTGCCCGGAACCGGCGCGGGCCGCGGCTCGCGTGCGCGTCGTCGAGCTGCCGGATAATCTGCCGGCACCGACGAAGCGCCCGGAGAAGGAAGACCACACGGCAACGCCGTGGTGGGCCGACGTGGAACTGGCGCCCGCGGCCAAGCCCGTCTTCGCGGAATTGGTGTTCGACGAACGGCCGGTATGCCGTCGGCCCGTTCACGTGCCGTTGGTGGCAGGCAGCGTCGTTGCCGCGCTGGTGCTGGTGGCGACGATGGTCTGGGCCGCCTGGCATTTGAAGCAGCACGCGGCGGCCTCGGCCGAGGCCCCGCCACCGGTCATCGTGGCGGCAGCGCCGCAGCCGGTCAAATTGCCTGGGCCTGTGGCCAGCGCTCCGGTAGTCGAGGAGCCGCCCGCCGTCGAGCCGAAGCCCGACCCGCAGCTCGAAGCCCGGCTGGCCGAGCTGGAGCGGCTCAAGGAAGTCGTCGCGAAGTTCGAGCGCCGTACCGAGGAACTCGAAAAGGAAGCCGCCCAGCGCACGCAGCAGGCAGCGCTGGCCCCGGCGCGCGCCGCCGAGCCGAAAGGCTGCTACGGCACCAGCGTCCACTTCGCGGACGGGCCGACCGAGGCCGCCGAGGAAGCGCTAAAAGACAAGAAGCTGCTGCTGATCCTGACGATCTCCGGCAACTTCGAGGAAGCGAAGTTCACCTGAAACAACGCCGAGGCGCTCCGTGTGAACGCCCTGGCCAACGAGAAAGTCGGCGACTATCTCAACGATCACTTCGTCTCATCGTTCCTGAAAGTCGGCACGTTCACGATCGCTAACGGCCAGAAGCAGGGCGGCAACGTGGCCACCTACTTCTGCCTGCCCGACGGCAGCGTGCTGCACGCGATCGCCGGCCCCGTCAACGCCGAGACCTTCCTGCGCGAAGCGCGCTGGGCGGTCGAGACTCGGAAAATGGCGACCTTCGAGGCCAACGGCAGCCCGCAGAAATACCGCGATCTGCTGCGCAAGGCGCACGCCGAGCGGTTGCAGTCGGAAGCCGGTCTGAATGCCCGGCAGGTCCAGATCTACGCGCCTCGGATTCCGGGCGCCACGCTGGCGACTTCGCCGTTGCCGCAGGATGCGATGAACGCCTATGGCCGCGGCAAGGTCCACAGCACCCGCGATTTCGCCGGGCATCATCACCAGGGGCTGGGCAACCAGACCCAGGTGCATCTCATCATGGCCAACTATCCGCTCGTCAAGGTGCAGGAAGTCTACAAGTACGTCTTCGAGCGCATCCTGAACGAACGGGTTTCCAATCTGCCGGTGGTGCAGAACTGAAGTCGAGTCGCGAGGGGAACACACAGGCCCGCCGGAGATTCCGGCGGGCCTGTGTGCGTATTCAGGGAAAGTAGTCCGCCGCTCCGCAGCGGCACGAGCGGCGCAGCCGCGAGTGGCAGTGACGGTGGTTGGCTGCGTCTGGTGACGCTGAAAGCCAGGAACCTGGTAGGAGCCGGCTGTGCCGGAGTCATGTCCACTCCGGCTGTTTAACGGCCCCTGACGCAACCATGCGCCCCACACCTCCGGCGCTGCGACTGGCGGCTGCGCCGCTCGTGCCGCCACAAAGTGGCGGACTACGATCAAGGCGGCTGCGCCGCCTTGAAACCCCGTTTCCGTCAGTGGTTCAAGATAAACTCATTGCTGTTGAGCAGCGCCCAGAACAGGTCCTGCCAGACGGGCAGCCGTTCGTCGCCGGCTTCGGGGTGATTGCGGAGTTCGCGTTCGATCTGGGCCTTTTCCTTGCCCGTCGCCCGGCGGCTGAGGGTGGCCAGGAACAACGTGTCGATGATCTCGGCGGGCGGCCGACGCAGCAGTTGCTGGTTCAGCAGGCCGACGTCCGGATCGGTGATGGCCCGGTTCAACGACTTGTCGTTCATCAGCAGGAGCGACAGCAATAGGCCGGTATCGTCGGAGTGGTCCATGCCATCGAAAATGTGCGGGGTGTACACCGGCTCCATCCGCAGGAACTTCAGCCAGCGCTGCCGCAGTGGTTCTTTTTCCTCCGCGCCGAGCACCTGTTCGAGGCGCGCGGTGTGCCACAGCGACTCGAACAACTGGTCGAAGCTCATCGGCCGGACCACCTGACGGCTGAAATAGGGTTCCGCGTCAGTCTCGACGTTGGTTTCGTTGAACTCGCTGCGGAGTTGGTAGGCGTCGCTCGCACAAATCCAGCGAATCAGCTGTTTCGGATTGTAACCGGCGGCGACGAAGTCCTTGGCCAGCCGGTCCAGCAGTTCGGGATGCTCGAGGTCGTTGTGGTCGCCGAAGTCGTCGGGCGCCGGCTTGAGGTTCATGCCCCGACCGAGCAGCACGCTCCAGGCGCGATTCACGAAGGCACGCGGAAAGTTCGGATGGGCGATCACCCGCCGTGCGTATTCCTGGCGGCGCGTGACGTTGGCCGGAATGCGGACGCGGCCCGCCCCAGGGAAGATGGGCTCGATGGCCTTCACCTGGCTGCCGCGCGTTTCAAAGTAGACGATGCCGGGCTGGTTCCATTGCGGGTTGTCGCGCAGCTCCAGGATCGGCTCGTCCCCTTGCGCCAGCGGCAACAGGCGCGGCGGCGGGGCGATGCGCTCCACCTGCCGGAAGAAGACGTTCAGCCCCCAGAAATCGCGCTGCTTCCAATCGGCGTTGAACGGGTGGTCATGGCATTGCGTGCAGACAATCTGGTAGCCGAGAAACACCTGCCACGAGCGGAAGGTAATGGGCATGGCGTCGAACTGGCCGTCGGCTTTTAGCTGCTCGGGGCGCGGCTGGCGTTCGGCGGCTGGCGAGCAGACCAGTGGGCTAGCACCGCCGCATTCGTCGGTGTGTCGCAACGGCAATTCCTGGCCGATGTAGGCCAGCACGAAGTGAATGGCCGGGTTCTCGTCGCTCTTGCCGGTGGCCGTGAGCAGCTTTTCGGTCATGTCCTTGTGCGAGACGCCGTTGGCCAGCTGTTCCTTGAGCCAGTGCCGAAACTGGGAGCGGTACTGCGGCTGGACGTGGTTTTGCAGCAACCAGCCAGTCCACAAACCGGCCCAGTGCTCGGGGTACTCCTGGCTGGCGAGCAAGCGGTCCACCCAGCGGGCGCGCTTGTCGGGCCGACGGTCCTGCTCGAAGGCCAGCGCTTCCTCCAGTGTCGGGATGCGGCCGATCAGGTCGAGTGCGGTGCGCCGACAGAACTCCGCGTCGCTGCAACGCCGCACCGGCGTGAGGTTGTGTTCCTGCCACTTGGCGGCAATGTGCTTGTTGATGGCCGCCACCGTGGGCTCGAACTTGTTCGCGGGCGGAGCTTGTACATAACCGAGTGCGGCGCAGCCGAGCAGCACGGCGGACGACAGCAGGTATTTCACGGATCAGCTCCTTCGCTCAATGCCGCAAAACGAACTCGTTGCTGTTGAACAAGGCCCAGAGAAAATCCTGCCAGAGTGCCAGCAATTCGGCTGGCGCGGCCCGTGGTCCAAGCTTGCGCAGCTCGGCGGCCAGCAGCGCCTGTTCGGCGTCGCTGGCGCGGCGTGTCAGCACCGCGAGGCAAAGCGTATCGGCGATTTCCCCCGCCGGTCGTTTCAGCAGCGCGGGCGTCAGTATGGTGGCATCAGCGCCGCGCACCGCACGGTCCAGCTGCGGGTTGTTCATCAAGAATAGCATGCGCTGCCAGGCGTCGGCGGTCGGCAGCTCAAACCCGCGCTGGTCCTGGACTGGCATCGGCGGTTTGCGGAAAACCTCCCTCCGCCATTGTCCGAAACGCTGGCCGCTAGCATCGGCTGGTAACCGCAGTGCGACGTGCAGCGAGCGGACCAGTTGTTCGTGCGTCAGTTCGCGCAGCGGCTTGCGGCTGAACCAGACC
>JAEUIF010001078.1 GCA_016795185.1 Planctomycetia bacterium
TCTCCCCCTCTTCCGGCGCGCGGCGGGCGTTAGAGCATTGGGCGGCCGACGGTCGCGGCCCGCACCGCGCACCCTACGAAATTACCGTCGGGTCCGCTGTGCGCACCGCAGCACCCGATGCTACACCCGTTTGCGAACTGCTCTAGCCCGCTGTTGGAACCCTGCTTCGCAATCGGGCGGAATGTGGTGGAGCGATTCGCACGCCCTCGGAGTACCGAGGGACGTGCCACCCGGCGCGATCAAGCGAGCGGCGGGCCAGAGGTCCGCCGCTCGCGACTGACTACTGACTACTGACGAAGGACTACTCCTTCGTTGTAAAGCCCTTGCTCTCGGCCTGCTGACGCAGCGCGCCGCGGATGGCGGCGTCGAACGCCTGGTCGGCCTTGTTCGGGTTCTTCTTCATCTCTTCCTTGATGTACTCCTGGCGCTTGGCGCTCAGGTCGGCGATCTTCTTCTGCATGTCCTCGCGCTCGGCCAGCTTCTTCTTGACGTGGGCCTCGCGCTCCTCGGGCGTCATCTTCTTCATCTCGTCGCAGAGTTCCTCGACCGGCACTTTCTTGACGTCGAACTTCGGGTCTTCCTTCAGCTTGTCCACCAGGTCCCAGCCCGCGTTGCGGTACAGGCCGGACGCCTTCGACTCGGCGCGAGCCGCACCAGCGCCGGGGGCCTTGGCGGCGTTGGCGTCCTGGGCCACCTGGTTCAGCGCCTTTTCCCGGCCGTCCTTGCCGAAGGCCAGGTAGGTGCTGCTCATCTTGCCGGACAGTTCGGTCAGTTCCTTGTCGAACGGCGTGTTGACGACCACGGTGCCCTTGTCCTGGTCGATGCTGAAGAACTCGCCCTTGCACTGCTTGGCATAATCCTTCCAGCCGGCGGCGTCCGGGTGGCTCATCTGGCCGCAGTAGATGGTGTTGATGATGATGCCCTTGGCGACGGCCTTCTCGGCCACGTCGGCCAGCGACACCTGGCGGTCCTGGTTCGCGGATTCGTTGCCGCAGACGAAGATGATCTTGAGGGCGTCCTTCGCTTCCGCCCACTTCTGCTGCTCGACGGCGTCGCGGGTGACGCGGGCCACCAGCTCGCTGCCGCCGTTGATCGTCAGGGCGTTCAGCTTCTTGTAAATCTCATCGAGGTCGGAGGTCAGGTCGGCTTCCTTGCGCACCCAGCCGGCCTGGGCGTCGTAGGTCGTATGGCCGTAGCTGTAGAGGGCCACGCGCAGGTTCGGCGTCGGCTTGATCTTGGCCAGGTCGTTGACGATGTCCCAGAGCTTGGTCTTGGCCGAATCGATCAGGCCCTGCATCGAGCCGGAGACGTCCAGACAGAGGACGAGGTCCACCGGCTTGCCCTTGTCGGGAACGGCGTCGCCCGCCGGGGCGGCCCGCAGCGCGCCGGTGCTGCCCAGCAGCAGGGCGAAGGTCGCGAGCAAAGCCAGACACTGCTTGCCGAGATAGCGCTTCATGGTTCGTTCCTTTCCACGATGCCGAGGGTCAGCTTGCTTTCTGTACGCCGGTCCAGTCCGTGGTGGGCTGGCCGATGGGAGCTTCCGTAATAACGACGATCAAGGAGCCTTTTTGGTCTTCTCGATAAAAGTTTTGATGCGCTGCACGTCTTCCTTGGGCAGCCCGAAGAGCCGGTCGTGCTTCGCCTTGACATGGCATTCCATGCAGGATTCGACGCGGCCGGCGGCGGTGACCTTGCCCGTGAGCGGGCTGATGGTGCCGTAAACCCAGCCCTCGTCGGTATTGGGCGTGTTGGCCTCGGTTTTGAGCATGATGTACAGGCCAGCGGACTTGCCGGGCTTGTACCAGGTGCGGTCCTTGCGGATCACCGATTCTGGAGCTAGCGGGGCTTCCTTCTCGGGTGCCTTCATCGGCGTCCATTCGACCGGGTGCCAGGATTCCTTGACGACGAACTGGCCGGCGGGGACGGGCTTAGCGCCCTCGCCCAGGTCCAGGTAGGCGGCCTGGTCCTTGGCGTACAGGAAGTAGAGCTTCTGGCCGTGGGTGTCAAGGTCGTCGCTGGCGCTTTCGCGGACCTTGCCGGGCAGGTAATCCTTGCCCGCCTCGGGCAACCGGCACAGCAGCGGCGCCCAGTGGGCGACATGCTGATCGACCGGCGACGCGAACTTGTCGGACTTGTAGTGCTTGGCGATTTCCAGCAGCTTCGCGTGGAAGGGCTTTTCCGGCGCGGCGGGCGACAACGGCGTGGCGTTCAGCGATGCCAGGGCCGCGAAACCGCAGATGCCGGCGAGGACCAGGGACCAGCGGGACAGGTGCATGGGTCGAGCTTCCTGGGAATGGATTAGTTGGAACCGAAGCCAGTGGACCGCGTCGGCCCGTCGATGGTAATTTACCCGCGAACTCGAATAAGTGGTGTAACAGGATGGTAACGACGGATCGCTGCCCAGCATCCCGACGTGGTCGCGTAGCGCATCTGGGCGAGCGGCGGGCTTGAGCCCGCTGTTGGAACTGCCAGCCACTGACACCACCAACAGCGGGCTCACGCCCGCCGCTCGCCAAAAAAAGGCGGGCGGAACCTGAACAGTTCAGGTTCCGCCCGCCACCCCGCAGCCCATTGCGAGCGTGCGTTACTTGTTCTTCTTCGCGTCGGTGATCTTGTCCAGTTCCTCGATGCTGCGGCCCAGGTAGATGTGGTCGAAGTACCCGGCGGTGCCGTCCATCGGCGTCAGCGCCATGCCGTGCAGCAGGAACGGGGCGTTGCCAAAATCCTTGAACAGGTCGCGGGTGACGACGGTCCATTCACCGGGCGACTTGTCGTCCACCGACAGAGCGTTCCAGCCCACGCTGTTCTTACCCGCGCAGTAACGGTTCTCCCAGCCGCGCGTGTTGGTGTGCAGCTGGAGCATGATGCCGTTGCCGCCCGCCTTCTTCCAGGCGAAGCGGATGTAGCGGTACTGCCCGAGTTCGGGCTTCTCGGCGATGGGGAACGCCCAGCCCGAGATGTGCGGGTTGTACCGCTGCGACGGCTGAATCTTGATGCTGGCCGTGCCGGAGAACTTGTCGTTCATCTCCGCCGCGGCCGGGCCGTCCTCGGCCGTCAGCTGCGCCAGCAGCAGGTTGTGGTTGTCCTCGAACAGCTCCACGGTTTCCCCGCCCCCGTAGGGCTTGGTCTTGCCGTAGACGTCCGCGGCGCGGATGCGGATTTCCTTGTCGGGGTCTTCCAGCGCCTTCAGGGCCACCGGCGCGATGGCCTTCGGGTCGCCGCCGATCTGGCTCAGGGCGATGAGCGACAGCAGACGCACGTCGCGTTCCTTATCCTTGACGGCCTCAATCAGCGTTTCGGAAGCGGCCTTCGCCTCGGCCCCTAGCTGGCCCAGTACCCAGGCGGAGCGGGCACGCAGGTCGCGGTCGGGGCTCTTGGCGACGAACTCCATCAGCACCGGCACCGCGGGGGCGCGGCCGGCACCACCGCAGCGGCCGAGCACGTCGCATGCCTTCAGGCGGATGTCGCGGTCCTCTTCGTTCAGGCTGGCCACCAGCGCCGGCGCGGCGGGGGCGGCAGCGCCCTCGAAGCGCACCAGCAGGTCGCCAACCCGCAGGCGCACACTCTTGTCGTTTTCCTTCCAGGCTTCGATCAGCGCGGGCATGGCGGGCACCGCCTGGCCGCCGGCCTGCGCCAGCGCGTCGATGGCCGCCAGCCGCACCGGCACCTTCGGGTCTTTCAGGGCCGCCGCCAGCACCGGGATGCTGTCGGGCGCCATCTGCGACAGCGCCGTCGTCGAAGCAGCCCGCAGCGACGGATCGGCGTCGGTCAGCACGGCCATCAGGTTGGTGATGGCGCTCTTCGCCGGCGCGCCGACCGCGCCGAGCATCTCGGCAGCGCGGGTGCGCGGATTCAGCATCGGGTCTTCCGCATCGGTCACCGAGATACGGAAGCGGCCGATCTGGTGCTGCCCGTGCGGCGATTCACACTCGATACGAACATGCAGGGTCAAGCCCTGGTCGTTGCCGGCGATGGGGGCTTCCGGCGTGAAGATCGCGGTATGGTTCTTGCCGAACTCCGGAGCGACGGCCCAGCCGGTGCCGTTCTCGGCAGCGACGTTGCCCACGTCAAAGCCCTGCTGACCGAAGTTCGCCGTCGCGCCGGCCCACTTGATCGGCTTCGCCTCGGCTCCCTCGGTTGGCTTCGTCACGGCGAAGCGGGTCAGCACGAAGTTGCCATTGCCCGCGCGGCCCGGCCCGCCGGCCGGCAGCTTGGGGTCGGCCAGCGCTTCGAGCTTCACGGCGGTGATGGCCTTGCGGTCGGTCTTCAGCACGAAGGTGTAGGTGTCCTTCGCGGGCGTTTCGCCGCCGACCAGCACGGAGTTGTCTTCCTGCTTCGTCAGGGTGGCGGCACTCGTGGCCTTGAGGTCGGTGGGCTCCAGCACGGTCCAGCCAGCCTTCGCGCCGGACGCGCCGTCCACCAGGCGAATCAGGGCCTTGATGGCGTCGTCGCTGTTCTTCTCGATTTGCAGCAGCGCCGCCGCCGAGCGAATCTGCACCGGCACCCGCTGGTCCTGCAACGCGGCGACGAGGTTGGGCACCGCCGGCTTGGCCGGTTCGCCCAGGCTGCCGAGGATGTCGATGGTCGGCACGCGCAGCCGTTCGTCCTTCAGGGATTCAATGAGCGCGGGCACGCCGGTGGCGTTCTTCGGATCGATGCGGACCAGGGCTTCCGCGGCGCGCATGCGCACCTCGGCGTCCTTGTCCTTGAGCGAACCTTCGAGGGCCGGCAGGGCTTCCTTCGCGTCCTCGCCGATCTGGCCCAGTTCGACCGCCGCCTTGAGGCGCGTGCCGCTGTCGTCCTTCTTCAGGTCGTCGATGAAGGCGGGCACCGCCTCCGGCCCGAGCGCGCCCAGGCCGACGACGAACTTGTTCTTCTCCCGCAGGCAGGCTTCGTAGTCGGTGATCTTCAGGCTGGCCTTCATGCGCCAGAGCGGGGCCTTCTTCTCGTGCAGCATTTTCTTGATGGCATCGACCTTCGTGGGATCGGACTGGGCGCAGGGCACGACGACTTCCTTGCCGGCCAGCATGTCGGTGACGACCGTCTTCAGCTTGTCGGTCTTGCCGGAGAAGGTCCAGCACATGAACGGTTCGGCATGCGACATGCCCCACCATTCACCGTTGCTGTACGCCTGGTACCAGTAGTCGCCGATGCAGGTCTCGCTGGCCCCGCCGTTGTAGAAGAAGACGGCGGTCTTGCCCGGCTCGGCCCAGTCCATGATGAACTTGGGCTCGCGCGGGTTGAAGCCGTCCGAGATATTGTGCTTGATGACGTCGGCGGGGTGCTTGCCCTTCAGGTCGGCGACCTTCGTGTAGTAGATCAACCGCCGTTCCTTGTTGACCTTCTCGACCTTCATCAGCACGATGTTGCTGGATTCGTTGACGACGCGGCCGAGCGTGTAGGGAATCTCGACATAGGCCCGCGAATAGGCCGCGGCGAAAAACACGCCGAGCACGGCGAGCAACCAAGACTTTCTCATCGAAGTCTCCTGGCGAGTGGTGGCAGGCACCGTCAAGTATGCGGTGGCAGTAGGGGTGCGGACGAATTCTCATTAAATCTTAACCTTTGCCGGGACGCCGTTACAGCAAAATTGCGGTGCGGTCAGAAGACGACGGTCGGCCCGGTGCGCCGTCGGTTGACATCGTATCTGGTGCCACTTACAGTCTGGCTAGCATGCACCGCCAACTGTCGATACATGTGCCGGTCGAAACGATCACCGACTTTTGCCGCCGCCGGCAGGTCGAGCAGTTCGCGATTTTTGGGTCCGCGCTGCGCGCCGATTTCGGCCCCCACAGCGATATCGACGTATTGGTGACTTTCACGCCGCAAGCCCGGCATTCCTTCTTTGACCTGCTGGACATGGAAAAGGAACTCCAGGCCATCTTCGGCCGCCCCGTGGAACTGGTGGATCGCCGCGTGCTCGAAGGTTCGGACAACTACATCCGCCGCAAACAAATTCTGGGATCGGCGGGGGTTGTCTATGAGACGTGCTCCGGCCAACCTGTTCGGGATAGGGATGGCGGCACCGAGGAGGCGCGCTTGCAGCCTCCGCTGCCGCCGTGTGTTGCCCGCGCGGCGAGCGCTGGCTTTGCTCTGTGGGTAGGCGCTTGCGTGGGGTTGGCAGCAAGCTGGGAAATGATTCAGATCGAGGAGTCGTTCACCCTCGTCCCGCAGCGAGAGCCATGCTGCGGTCAACCCGACGGCACCTGGCGCGTTGAAACAGGCACGATTGCCGTGCGCTGTCGGTTGTCCGCTGCCGACCTCTGGCAATGGACAGGTCCGGCGCATGAAGTCATGGAGCTTGGCTTGTTGAGCCGGCTTGCCCTCGCTGCCGGCGGTATCGCGGCAGGGCTTTGCAGTGTCTTGGCCACGAGGAAGTTATGCGCTCGGGTGCCATGCCCATCGCTTGGCGTCGGCATGGGACGCATGCATCGTCACATACCCACACCACGCGATGGGCCGGCCACCAAGCCGGCGGCGTTACGGAGACGTGGAAACGTGAGCAAGA
>JAEUIF010001098.1 GCA_016795185.1 Planctomycetia bacterium
CCCCTCACCCCTACCCCTCTCCCGCCGGGGGAGAGGGGCATCCCGGTTTCAGTCCAGTCGTTTCATCTGCTTCCGCAGTCCAGTCAGCACGGATTCCAGGTGCTCGCGCATGGCTTTTTCCGCAGCATCCGCATCGTGGGCCGCCAAGGCGCGGACAATGGCCAGGTGACCGCGATAGGTCACTTCCGGGTCGCGCCGCCGGCTGGGGCCGCATTCGACGATGCTGGCCATCACGAATTCCTGCACCACTTCCATGACGCTGATCATCATCTCGTTGCCGGTCAGTTGCACGATCCGGCGATGGAAGCGAAAGTCGATGCGGTAGGCTTCCTGCGGCTCCAGGCTGCTGTCGCGAATCTCTTCGACCAGGGTTTCGAGTTCCGCGATGTCGTCCGGCGTGGCCCGCTGGGCAGCACTGCGGGCGGCATCGCACTCGATGGCCCGGCGGAACTCGGTGAACTTGATGAGTTCGCGCGGCGACAGCGTCAAGGCGCTGCGCACCAGGTTGATGCTGTTCATCAGCCCGCCGCGCTCGCTGACGAACATGCCCCGGCTGCCCTGCACCGACACCAGGCCGAGCATTTCCAGCCGGCCGATGGCTTCCCGCAACACGGTGCGGCTGACCTGCAACTGCTTGACCAGTTCCGCCTCCGTGGGCAGCCGCTGGCCGGGTTCCAGTTGGCCATCGACGATGACCGCGCGAATCCGCTCGACCACGTCGTCCACCAGCGACTTCCGTTTAACTGGCGTTATCTTGACCATCGATCACCGCTTGCGGTTTGGCAGGCTTTCCGGTAGGACCATCACTTCATCATACCATCGTACAATTCACCACCCGGGTGTCAAGCAGAAATCTCGCGCTGGCCGAATCGCTATAATTAAACGGCCCCTCGCCCCTTGCGGGAGAGGGGCCTATTTATCGACGGAGACCCCTGCCATGCCTCCGCTTCTGGTCCTGGGCACGCGCAATCGCAAGAAACGCCAGGAAATCGTCGAGATTCTCAGCGGCCTGGGCCTGGAATTCGGCGATCTGACCGAGTTCCCGCAGGCGCAGGAAGTGGAAGAGGACGGTGACACCTTCGAGGCCAACGCCCGCAAGAAGGCAGCCGAAACGGCGAAAGCCATTGGGCAGTGGGTGCTAGGCGAGGACAGCGGTCTGGTGGTGCCGGGCTTGAACGGTCGGCCGGGAGTCTATTCCGCGCGCTACGCCGGCAAGCAGGGCGATGATGAAGCCAACAACAACCGTCTACTCGCCGAGTTGAAGCCATTGCCCGACGACCGCCGCGCCGCCTACTACGTCTGCACCGCGGCGCTGGCCGACCCCACGGGTGAGGTGAAGGCGGTGGTCGAGGGCCGCTGTCACGGAACGATCATCGCGGAACGGCGCGGCACGGGCGGCTTCGGCTACGATCCGCTTTTCCTGATCCCTGAGTTCCACCAGACCTTTGGCGAATTGAGCGCGCGGGTGAAACATGCCCTGAGCCACCGCGCGCGGGCGCTGGAGCGTTTACGGCCGGCGCTGCGGCAGCTTCTCTGCGCTCAGGTCTCGTAGGTCAGGCGTTCCAGCCTGACGGCAGCGCCCCCGGTGTGCAGTGCGTCGCCAGCGCTTCTGTCAGGCTGGAAAGCCTGACCTACCAGACGCGGGCGTCAACGCACCGCATTCAAACTGGATTGATGCTCGGCGGCGAAGGGTTGCAGCACGGCGCTCAGCCGATCCACCTGGCGTTCGAGTTGCTCCAGCACCCCAGGCGCTTCGGCCAACTGCTGTTCCCGGCCAAATTTCTCCAGCATGCCCGCCGCTTCCAGAGCTTCTTGCGCATGAAACACCCCGACGCTCGACTTGAGCGTGTGCGCGGAACGGCCGACCAGCGGGGCATCGCCCGCGCTGACGGCCTGACGCAACTCGGCGAGTTGCCTGGGGACGTTTTGCAGAAAGGTGGCCGCCAGCTGATTGAGCAGGTCGCGGTCGTCCGCGAATGCTTGCACCAGATCGGCAGCGAGTGGCCCGGCCGGCGGCGCTACTGAACCGGAGGCGGGACTACGCGCCAGCGCTTCCACCGTGGTTATGAGGTCGTTGGCATGCACCGGCTTGGCGAGGTAGCCATCCATGCCGGCCGCCAGGTAGCGCTCGCGGTCGCCGACCATCGCGTTGGCCGTCAGGGCCACGATGGGTATGTGGTCGCCCTGCGTCTGTTCGCGGGCGCGGATCAAGCTGGTCGCCTCGATGCCGCCCATGACCGGCATCTGAATGTCCATCAGGATCAAATCGAAGGGCTGCTTTTCCCAGGCGGCGACGGCGTCGCTGCCGTTGCCAACCACGGTCACCGCATGGCCGCGCTTCTGCAACTGGCGCATCACCAGCACTTGATTGACGGGCGTATCCTCGGCCAGCAGGATGCGCAGCGGCGCGGCGGCAGGGGTCGCGGCCGACGCGGGCCGGGTAGGCCGCACTGGTCCGGCGGGAACGTCCAGCACGGCCTTCAGCGACTCGAACAGCTCGCGCTGCGTCACGGGCTTCACGAGGTACTTCTTGATGCCCAGGGTCTGACAGCGTGCGGCGTCTTGCGGATGCCCCGCCGACGACAGCATCAGGATGGTGATGCCGCGGTACTGCGGCGCTTGCAAGACCTGCTCGGCCAGCATGAAACCGTCCATGACCGGCATGTGGGCGTCGAGCAGCACCAGGCCGAACGGGGCTGCGTCGCGCACGGACAGCTGGAGAGCGGCCAGCGCGGCGGGGCCGCTGTCCACGGCCACGGTCGTCATGCCCCACTGCCCCAGCATCTCCTGGAGAATGCGGCGGTTGGTGGCGTTGTCGTCCACGATCAGCACCTTGCAGCCGCGCAGTCGGGCGTGCTTGTCGCCGGGCCACTTGACCCGCGAGCCCTGTTGCAGCTCGAAGCGCGCCGTGAAGTGGAAGGTGCTGCCCTGTCCCAACTCGCTCTCGATCCAGAGCCGGCCGCCCATCAGGGCCACCAGCTCCGTCGAGATGGTCAGCCCCAGTCCGGTGCCGCCGTACTTTCGGGTCGTCGAACCATCCGCCTGGGTGAAAGGCTGAAGCACCAGCTGGTGCTTGTCGCGCGGGATGCCGATGCCGGTATCGCGGACCTTGAAGTGCAGGGCGCCGGCGACCGGACGTTCCGGGTCGGGCTCCACCTCGATGACCACCTCGCCGCGCTCGGTGAACTTGATGGCGTTGGCCACCAGGTTGATCAGCACCTGCCGCAAGCGAATCGGGTCGCCGACCAGCCCGTCCGGCGTCTGGGGCGCGATGCGCAGGGCCAGCTCGAGGCCCTTCTGGTCGGCCTTCGGCCCCAGGGTGTGCAGGGCCTCGCCCAACTGGTCGCGCAGGCTGAAGTCGACCGCTTCCAGGGTGAGCTTGCGCGCCTCGATCTTCGAGAAATCGAGGATGTCGTTGATGATGGTCAGCAGGGATTGGGCACTGCTCGCGACCGTCTGCGCGAACTCGCGCTGGTCGGCCGACAGGGGCGTCTCCAGCAGCAACTCGGTCATGCCGATGACGCCGTTCATGGGCGTGCGGATTTCGTGGCTCATGTTGGCCAGGAACTCGCTCTTCGCCCGGCTGGCGGCCAGCGCCTCTTGCGTCTTGACCTCCAGCTCGCGGGTGCGCGCGGCGACCAGTTCCTCCAGGTGCTCGCGGTGGACCTTCAGCTCGGCGTCGCGTTTCTGGATTTGCTCCAGCATGGCGTTGAAGCCGTCGCAAAGCACGCCGATCTCGTCGCGGTTGGGCTGGACCACGCGCAGCGAGTAATCCTGAGTGGTGGAGACCGTTTGCGCAGCGCCGGCCAGCTGCAAGATCGGCTCGGCGATGACCCGGCGCAACCGGGCCGCGAGCAGGCCCGACACCAGCAGAGCGGAGACCAGCACGCCGGCGGCGATCCACAGCGACTGGCGCACGCGGGCGCGCACCGGCTCCAGGCTGATGCGCAGCAGCAAGGTGCCGACCCGTTCGTTGTCCTGGACGATCGGGTGAAACAGCTCCAGATAGCCGTCGGCCAAGACATGGCCGTCCGCGCCGAGCGGCGGCACGGGGAGCGCTCCGGCGTCGCGCTCGTAGACGGCAAAGACCTGGCCCTTCCCATCGTAGATGGCACCCTGGACGACGTGCGGCAACTCCCGCAGACAGGCCAGCAATTCGCGGCCAGTCAGCGGATCCTGGAAACGCAGCGCGGAGGTGGTTTGCACGCCGAGCACGCTGGCCAGCGCGGCCCCCTGCTTCACCATCACCTGCCGGGTCAGGTAGTTGTCGATGACGACGAAGGCCGTGACCGTCAGGAACACGACCGCGCCACTCGCCGTCAGCAGCATGAGCGCGAGCTTCGTCTGGATCGACCTGTCGCGGAACCAGCGCATGGGCGCGTCCCCCGCAGCGCTATTTCTTGTCGGCTGACACCGGTTTGCCGTACTTCTGTAAATCGGCCTTCGGCGTCAGTCCCACCGCCTTGATGGCCTCGACGTTGATCTCGTAGCGCACCGTGCCCTTCTCGAGGTACAGATTCAGCATCGCGCCCCTGCCCGCCAGCCCCGGTGTGTCGGCTACCAGCAGCACCGGCTGCTGCTTCAGGGCCGCCAGGGCGCTGGCGAGCCGGTCACCGGGTTGTTCCTTGGGATTGTTGCCCGCCGGTTCGCTGCTGATGAACAACAAGTGGCAGGGCCGGTAGTCCTGCATGGTCTTGAATTCCTTGACCTCCACCTTGCGACCGGAGACTTCTTGCTTTTCCAGGATTTCGACGACCGCCTTGAATTGGTTCTTACCCAGGACGCCGATGACGAAGCGGTCTCCAGGCACGGCGGCCTTGGGCCAAACCGTGTACTGACCGAAGGTGCGCAGGTAGGCGGCCTTGAGAACGTGCTCGTCCGCCGCGGCTGGCTGGGCGCGCGCGGCCGGCAGTTTGACCGCCAGGACCAAGGCCCCCAAGAGGAGCAACCAGACAGGTAGCCGCGCCGCCATGTCCCTCCTTCGCCACTCGCGCCTCACCTGCCCGCTGCACCGTTGCCCGCGAGAGGCTCCGCCCCTGCCGCCGGACGGCGGCGTCCGGCCGTGACCGGCCTGGATATTCCGGCCCCAGGGCGGGCGCGGAGCGAACCTGGACGGCCGGCAGCGAATCGCGCCGACTCTACTCTAACGGGTGGCTTTATCGTTGGATACCGTCAATTTCTCTGGAATGCCGTGGGCCGCGCTCAAAGTCTGTCCTATAGTGTTTCTCCCCTCGCCCCTTGCGGGAGAGGGGTTGGGGGTGAGGGGTGGAAGCACCTGTGAATTTGCAGTTTACCCCTCACCCCCACCCCCTCTCCCGCAAGGGGCGAGGGGCATTAGCGACAGACA
>JAEUIF010001112.1 GCA_016795185.1 Planctomycetia bacterium
CGCCCTCTCCCGCCAGGGGAGAGGGAGTAAGTGGTATCCACAGCAGTTTCAAGCGTCGTCGTTTTTGGGAAAGGACGGCGAGTGGGCAGGCATCCTGGCCTGCAATGATGGGTGGGGCCGATCCGGCCAACACGGCCCCACCCACCACTTTTCTCCCCCGTGATCTAGCCCTGCTCTCGATGATACGCGGCCATGCCGCGTCTGGAGTTGTTGCGCGCACCGGCGTGAGGTTGCCGGGCGCTCTTGTACGTCGGGCTTTCCAGCCCGACTGAAGCGCCGGTGATGTGCGGCCTATCGCTGCTACTGCCTGTCGGGCTGGAAAGCCCGACGTACCTCAGACAGCCGTTTCTCCAATCGTGAACTGATTCATTGCCGCTGTTCGTCGCGGTTTGCGTCCGCCGTGCGCGCGGAGCGCCGCCACGACATTTCAGGAGCTTCGATCATGACCCCGGTGAAAGCGATTGCGTGCGTGGTCGGCCTGCTGATGAGCTTCGGCGTCGTCACGCTCGGCCTGGCCCTGGGCAAGAAGGCGATGAGTTCGAGCGGCTGGGTGGAAACTACCAAGGGCCGCACGGACCGCAAGGGGCCGGACGAGCCGCTCGACTGGATCAACCGCATCCACGTGCAGTTCAGCGAACAGCAGCGTTTCGGCATCGTCTGCCCCCGGCTGCATGACCCGAAGAACCCGGAGAAGCCCAAGCTGCTGACGCGCGACGAGCGCGGCATCACCAACAACACCTGCATCCGCGTGGAGGGCTACGAGTACCTCTTCGGCCAGGAGATTCCCGGCGTTCGCTATGTCCGCGACGACGGCAAAATCTGGAAGGAGCTGCCAGTGCCGGGCAAGGACAGGGGCCGCGCCTGGCAATCGGTCATGGAGATCGAGTACGGCCGCATCCGCATCGCGCAGACCGTCGAGATCGTGGTCGGCCAGCAAACCCGGCTGTTCGACACCGCCAAGGTCACGTACACGATCACCAACCGCGACAAGACCCCGCATACCGTCGGGCTGCGCGTGATGCTCGACACGCTCATCGGCCTCAACGACGGGGTGCCCTTCTACCTGCCGCCCACGGACCACGAACCGGCCCGCTTCGTCGATAAGCTCGCGGTCCTCGGCCAGAAGCAGATTCCCGAATACCTGCAAGCCCTGGAAACCGGCGACCTGAAAGACAAGGACGCCACCGTGGCCATCCTCTGCCCGAACGTCGGCAGGTCCGAGCCGATGGAGAAGCTGGTGCTCTGCCGCTGGCCGCAGAACAGCGAAATCCGCTGGGGCAACGACAACGGCGCCTGGAAGTTCGAGCCGATGGACGCCAACCCGCAGGCGAAGGATTCCTGCGTGGTCATGTACTGGGCGCAGACCAACATGAAGCCGGGCGAACAGCGGACGATGGCCTTCACCTACGGCCTGGGCATGCTGGGCAAGGACAGCGAGGAGAGCACGACCTCCAGCGGCAAGATGCGCCTGGTCGTCGCGCCGCGAGCCCTCGAGAAGAAGGCGTTTCCGGTGATGGCCTACGTCAAGAGCACCGACCCCGGCCAGCGCGTGACCTTGAAGCTGCCCGCCGGCCTGGCGTTCGCCCCCGGCCAGCAAGCCGAAAAGACGGTGCCGGCGGCCACGACGCCCGAAGGCTACTCGCAAGTGACCTGGAAGGTCATCGCCCAGGACGCCGGGACGTACCCGCTGGCGGCGGACGCCCCGAACATCGGCGTGGCGAAGGCGAACGCCAACGTGCGCGAGCCGAGCAACTTCGATTGATTCCTGGTCTGGCAGCCCAGCACTCGAGGAGTTCGCCGATGAACGTCCTGGAACGACACGTATGCGCGCTCGGTTTACCACTCACCCTTTTCCTGGGCGTCTGCTGCAACTACGCGCCCGACCTGCCGTCCGACGCACCGGCGCCAGCCGAGGCCTGGGGGCCGTGGACGGCCCAGGGCGAGGGTGACTCGAAATTGGCCCGTGTCTGGGGGGTGCTGGGTGCCAGCCGGTTGCCCTGCGAGCCGCTGGATTACATCAACCGCGTCGAGGTTCAATTCGCCGCGGATCAGGGCTTCCGCGTCCGCTGCCCCCGTTTGTGGGACGCGCGCAATCCGGTGGCGGCGAAAGAACTGACCCGTGCGTTCACGAACACCTGCGTGCGCTGTGAAGACCGCGATTACCCGTTCGGCAAGGAATCGCCGAACGGGCGCTGGCTGAAGGATCGAGGCCGACTGTGGAAGGAATTGCCGCTTCCGGACGGGGACCCGGACCGCACCTGGCTCTCCGTCCGCGACCTGGCCGCGGGCCAGGTCCGCGTGAGCCAGTCCGTCGAGATCGTACTCGGGCAGCACTCGCGACTGTACGATACCATCCTGGTGCGCTACCGCGTCATCAACCTGGACTGGCGGCGGCGGCAGGTCGGCTTGCGCGTGCTGCTGCACCCGCGCATCGGCTCCCCGGTCGATGTTCCCTTCCACCTGCCGCCGCATCGCCGACAGTCCGGGCAAGCCGTGCGTGCGCCCGCCAGCCTGGCGCGGCCGGACATCCCCGATTTCCTGACCGCCATCGAAAGCGCCGACTTCAAAAACCTCGATTTGGCCGTTGCGTTCCTGGGGCTGCGCGTCGACGGTTCGGAACCGCTCGAACGGCTGATCGTCTGCGACCCTCCCCCTGCGGACGCGGGCTGGGAATGGGATTTCGCCGGAAAGCGACCCGCGGGGCCGCCGGCCGAGTGCGGCAGCGTGGTGCTGTACTGGAACAGCCGCTCGATGAAGCCCGGTGAACAGCGCGACCTGGCGTTCACTTTTGGGTTGGACCGCATCAAGTCGGATTTCGGCGGCAAGGCCGACTGCCCGAGCAAGGGCCGCCTGCGCGTGGTCTGCGGCCGCGCCCGCGTGGGCGAAACGTTCCCGATCCTGGCCTTCATCAAGGCCGCCGATCCGGAGCAGACCGCCGCCCTCAGCCTTCCCGACGGCCTGACGCTCGTCGGCGAGCAGCAGGCCGAGCAGCGCGTAACGCCCGCCGGCAAGCACGGCTACTCCCAGGTGAGTTGGACCGTGCGGGCCAGCCGCGTCGGAGAGTTCCGGGTGACCGTCGATGTCCCCAACGTCGGCCATGCCGCCGAGGGAGTGCGTTTGCTCGCGGCGCTGCGATGAAGCCCTCTGGGTGGTGCCCTGCGTTCCGGGATGTTTCGGATGATAATCCGATCCAGCGCCGCTGCTCCGCGGCTGACACCGACGCCGGGGCCAAAGCGTTCCCATCGGAGTGATGCCATGAACGCCGTTCAACGCCAATTCCTGGTGATCGGGGGCTTGCTGGCACTGCTGCTCGCTCCGTACTTCAACCCGCTGCTCGATTCCGCCGAGCGGCGCATCGACGGCCTCAAGAATCCACCAGGCGCGCCGGCTCGAGCCTGCATTCGCGTATTCTGTCCGCGAACCAGTACCCGGAAGCCATTCTTGCTAATTGCTTACGTCAAGTCGCCTTATCCCGAACAATCCATAACGCTTCACCTGCCGCCCGGTCTGTACTTGCTCGCCGGGCAATCGTTCACCCAAAGCCTGCCGCCGCCGGGAGCAGGGGGTTACAGCCAGGTCGTCTGGAGAGTGCGTGCCGTGAGCGAAGGGGATTTTACCGTGGAAGTGGTCGCACCCGGCATCGGGGCGGCCGTGGAATGCATACCCGTATGGAACAGCATCTGTGCCTGGGGGCTGTAGACTCGAGCGGCCGGCGGTGCCGCCTGCCACCCGACGGCTACCGCCCGCTGGGTCCGCCAAATTCCCCGCGTGGCGAAGTGGCGGAGTGGCGGACCCAGCGTCTTGCGCGAATCCGTTCGGAATCACGCGCAGGTGATTCCACCAGGCCCGATGATCTGCTACATTGTCGCGGTACGCCCGAATTGCATGCACTCTACCCGCCTCCGCACAGGAGCCCAGCATGACGACCCGCAACGGTTCCCACCGTCCCAATCGCCGCCGCTTCTTGCAAGCCGCCGGCGCTGCGTCGCTGCCCCTGGTGCTGCCCGGCGTCTCGGTCGGTCAGGGCGGACGGCCCGCGCCGAGCGAGCGCATCGTCATGGCCACCATCGGCACCGGCGGCCAGGGCACCGGCGACATGAGCGGCTTCATGGGCTTCGGTGACGTTCAAATGGTCGCCGTGTGCGATGTGGTGCCCGAGCACCGCGAGCGCGCCCGGCAGCGCGTCAACGACAAGTACGGCAACCAGGACTGCAAGGCGTACAGCGACTTCCGCGAAGTGCTGGCCCGCAAGGACATCGACGCCGTGCTGATCGGCACGCCCGACCACTGGCATGCCATCATGACCATCGAAGCCTGCCGGCACGGCAAGGATGTGTATTGCGAGAAGCCCGAATCGCTGACCGTCCGCGAGGGCCGCGCGATGGTCGATGCCGTCCGCCGGTACGGCCGGGTGTTCTCCGGCGGCAGCCAGCGCGTGCTGGGCGACTACGGCGATTGGCCCCGGCAAATCTGGGGTGGTGCATTGGGACAGATCAAGGAAGTGTTCGTCGAATGCGGCGGGCCGTCCGGCGATTGCTACTTGCCCGAACAGCCGGTGCCGCCCGGCCTGGACTGGGACATGTGGCTGGGGCCGGCCCCGTGGCGGCCATACCACCAGAACCTGATCAAGGGCGGCTTCCGGCCGTTCCGAGACTACTCCGGCGGCGGCATGACCGACTGGGGCGCGCATCGCTTTGGCGCGGCCATGTTCGCCACGGGCGTCCACCTCACCGGGCCGACCGACGTCATTCCGCCCGACGGCAAGGACCACAGGTATCTGACGTACAAGTTCCCGAACGGCCTGTTGATGTACCACGGCGGCAGCAAGAACATCACGTACAAGGGCACGGAAGGTGAACTGCCGGGCCAGTTGACCAAATCGGCCCGCTCGTCGAACATGCCCACGTACAAGGGCAAGGGCGGCATCTTTGGCGACTTCCTGGCCTGCGTCAAGACGCGCGAGAAGCCGTTCCGCGACGTGGAAATCGCGCACCGCGCCTGCACCGTCTGCCACCTGGGCAACATCGCCTACTGGCTGAAGCGGCCCTTGAAGTACGACCCGGTGAAGGAGGAAATCATCGGCGATGCCGAGGCCAGCCGCTGGCTCGACCGGCCAAAGCGCGAGCCGTGGTCGATCGCTTGACAGCAACGCGTTGACGAATTGCCTTCAGAAATGGCGGATAGCTGATAACTGTCGGCTATTTCCGGTATTTTTCTCCGCTAGAGCATCGTCAAATAGGATGTTGC
>JAEUIF010001124.1 GCA_016795185.1 Planctomycetia bacterium
CTGCCGCTCGCACGCTCGGCCGCATCTACCCCTATCCGGAGCCAGCGGTCGCCGCGCTGGCCAAAATGCTGGGCGGCAAGGAAGTCGCCGAGCGCCGCGCCGCCGCCGAAGCGCTGGCTGCCCTGGCACAACTCGTCGAAGGCCAGGCCCGGAACCGTGTGAACGGCGGTAGCTTGCTGGAGTGGACGGTTCCGGAGATCGTCCAGCGCGGCCAACTACTGACCGTCGCCGCCGGTCGTGGCCTGGGCGATAGCGATGCCCTCGTCAAGCGTCATTGTCTGGCGGCGCTGCAAGCCACGGCGAAGACCATGCACGCCCTGCTGGGCGAACTTCCCAAGCGAGAGGACTTTCCGCCGACCGGCCGCAAGGCAACACCGGCGGAACAGCAGCAACTCGTAGCGCTGGAGGGACAACTCGTTGAGGTGCGGAAGCAGCTGAAGCCACTGATTGAGGCCCTGAACGAAGTGGTGAAGCCGAGCGCTGCCTTGCTGAACGATCCGGAAGCGGACGTGGTGCAGGCTGCGTGCGCGGCGCTGGAGGAACTGGCCGCCACCCGCCAGCGCGGCCGGCAGCGCGAGGCCGCGTTCGCCGCCATCTTGCAAGTGGCCAACCTCAAGCCGCCAGCCATACCGTTGCTCGACCCGTTGTCCCAGACCGTACCTGCGCTGGCCGGCGTACTGGCCCATCCGGAAGTGCGCGTGCGGTTGGGTGCGCTGTATGTTCTGGAAACCCTGGAAGCGGAAGCAGTCGCCGCGACGCCCGCCCTGGTGAAAGCGTGCGGCGACGGCGATGCGTTTGTCCGCTGGGGCGCGGCCCGCGCGCTGGGCAAGCTCGCGCCGGCGGAAAGCAAGGCCGTGGTGCCTGCGCTCGGCAAGCTCGCGAGTGATCCCAACGGGGATGTGCGCATCACCGCCCTCGCCGCCCTCGAACGTTTCGGGCCGAGCGCCGCTGCTGCCGTGGCGGCACTGGGGCCGGTTGCGGCCAAGGGCGATGTGCCGACGCGACTCTGGGCCATGCGGGCGCTGGCGGCCATCGGCAAGGAAGCGCAGGGGGCGGTGCCATCGTTGACGACGGCGTTGGCCGCGACGGAACCGGCAGTGCGCGAGGCCGCGGCGCGCACGCTCGGCAAGGTCGGTCATGGCTCCGCCGAAGCGAGGAAGGTGCTGCGCCAGGCGCTCGACGATGCCAATGGGGATGTTCAGGAAGCCGCCGCCCAGGCGCTGCTGAATTTGCAATGATCGGAAGGTTTAGGGCCGCGCGCAACGATAAATCAAACGCGGTTTGCTTCACGCAGCTGCCGCACCGCTTCCGGCAGCAGGGTTTCGTGCGCGCCGTTGGGGCGTTCGAGGTGCAGGCCGTCCCAGCCGATTTCGAGCAGTCGGCCGCGATGCACCTCGTCGGCGCAGTCCGCTTCCACGGTGCGGCCCAGCAGGCCCAGTCGCCATTTCCAGCAGGCTTCCAGCGTCGTCAGGTCGCCGTGGCACAGGCGGTCGTACTCCACGTCCAGCTGCGCGAGCAGGCGCTGGGCGATGTCGGTCCAGTCGAACTTTCTGCCCGTGGTCAGCTGCAAGGAGGTGCCGTTCTCCAGGCCAGGAGCGGTGAAGTCGGCGGCCTGCTGACTGACGTTCAGGCCGATGCCGGCGATTACGCCGCCGGGGGCGTCCTGCGCACCGGAGCGTTGCTCGATCAGGATGCCGCAGACCTTGCGGCCGTGCAGCAGTACATCGTTGGGCCACTTGATCTTCGCCTGCACGTTGCCCGCTTGCAGGATCGTTTCGCACACCGAGACGGCGGCCCAGGCCGTGAGAATCGCCGGCCGGCGCAGCGGCGGCGGCGGGAACAGCAGCACTGACAGCAGCACCCCGCTGCACGGCGGACACTGCCAGCGGCGGCCGTGCTGCCCGCGGCCGGCAGTCTGCGTCTTCGCGAGGATCGCGATTCCATCATAGGCGCGATTGTGTGCTAACTCGGCGGCGCGGTTGCTGGTGCTGTCGGTCTCGTCGTAGACGAGCACGCGGCGGCCCAGTCGCTGCGTGGTCAGCTGCCATTCTTCGGGTGGTTTCAGTGGGTCGGCGGATGGCATGGGATTCAGCGAAAGCGTTCCTCGGTCCACGGATCGCCGCGCATGTGGTAGCCGCCGTGCTCGAACTCTTCCCAGAAGCCGGGGCGGTCGCGGTCCATCAATTCGATGCCCCGGACCCACTTGGCGCTCTTCCAGGCGTAGAGCTTCGGTATCACCAGGCGCAGCGGGTAGCCGTGGTCCGGTTCCAGCGGTTGGCCATTGTGCTTCCAGGCGAACAGGCAGTCGTCGCCGAGGAAGTCGGCCAGCGGCAGGTTGGTGGTGAAGCCCGCCTCGCAGTGGACCATCACGTACTGGGCCGTCGAATGCGGCTGCACGTGGCTCAGGACCGTGCGCGTGGCGACGCCTTCCCAGGTGTTGTCGAGCTTGCTCCAGCGGGTGACGCAGTGCATGTCGGCGAAGACTTCGACGCGCGGCAGGGCGGTGAACTCATGGTAGTTGCACTGCCAGGCGCGGTCGATCAGGCCCCAGATGTGAAAGGTCCATTCGGACTTCCAGTCGGCCGGCATCGGGCTGAGCGTGTCGCCCAGCGAATCGTAGAAGGCGTACGCGGGCACTTCACCGGCGTGCAGCACCGGCCACTTGCGCGTCAGGGCCTGGCGCGGCGGAATGCGTTGATCGCGGCGGGTGTCGTCGCTGACGATGCGGGGCAGGCCGGGGTCGCTCATGGCTCGTGTACTCGCGGGAGGCGTTGCAGTGCTGTCGTTGTCATTTGAGCAGATGAGAGATGAACTGCCAAGAGTGGGTAGGTTCGTGGGTGCTACACCGCCGGGATAAACCCGGCGGCTCGCCGAAGATGTTCGTGGGTGCTACACCGCCGGGATAAACCCGGCGGCTCGCCGATGGAACGCGACAAAATGTCGAAAAACCTGCTTGCGACTGCTTGACGCAGTGTTATAATTCTATCAATCCATCACCTGGATGACCCGCAGGGTACCGTTGTTCCGGTCCCTTCAACACGATCCTACCTTATTCCTTGCGGGGGAACCTCCGATGTCCGCTCCGATTTTCGCTTTCGCGCTCAGCCCGATGACCATGATCATCCTGCTGGCCATTGGCGTCTTGCTCTTTGGCCGTCGGCTGCCCGAAGTGGGCCGCACGCTCGGTAAGGGCCTGATGGAATTCAAGAAGGGCATGAGCGGCATCGAGGACGAGGTCAGCAACAACATCCTCAACCCGCGCGATGAACCGCGAGCGATGGAACCCGTCACCCGGCAAGCGCCGCCGCCGCGCATCACCGAATCGACGCCGAAGTTCACCGAGGACGAGCCGGCCCCATCGTCGTCGCCGCCGATCGCGTAAGCTCCGCTGCCAAACCGCAAGCGGCCCCGGTGCTTTTGCGCTTGTACCGGGCCTGCGCGGCCTGTT
>JAEUIF010001139.1 GCA_016795185.1 Planctomycetia bacterium
CCGAGGAAGGCGGTCAGTTGCGGCGCGCCGAAGCGCGTGCTGCCGCGCGCCCGCAGCCGTCGCCAGCCGCGCAGGTAGACGGCCGCCGTCAGCAGCAGCGCGGCCTGTAGCCAGGGATCGTAGGGCCACGATTGCAGCAGCAGTTCGAGGACCGGGTCGAGCATGGGGCTTTCGTGAAGTTTGGACCAAGGCCCGAAAACGGCGGGCCGCACGTCATTATATGCGGCCAAAACCATTGGACGCCGTCGCCCCCTGGTCCTATAACTGGACTTCGCACGGGGCTTCTTCTTCGGACAGACTGCGGGGCGGTCATGAGCGTAGCGCTCGCAACCACGTCCAACAGCCTTTCGGTGTTCGAGGCCGCTTCTCCTCCTGCCGCCTCGATCCGCGACCTCTTCTTTCTGATTCTGTTCATCACCGCCGTCATCTTCCTGCTGACGGAAGGGCTGATCGTCTATTGCATCTGGCGGTTCCGCCGCAAGCCGGAGACCAGTCCGGCCGAACCGCCGCAGATTTACGGCAGCAACCCCATCGAAGTGGCCTGGACGATTGGGCCCGCGCTGGTCGTCTTCGTGCTCTTCCTGGTGATGGTCCGCACGGTGGCCGCGGTTCGCGTCCGCGAGCAGCCGGCCGACGCGCTGCACGTCACCGTGATCGGTCATCAATGGTGGTGGGAATACGAGTATTACGAAACGTCGCCCTCGGGCGAGAAGCGGCTGCTTTTCCGCACGGCGAACGAACTGCACGTACCGCAGAACCGGGCGGTCGCGCTCGAACTGAAGTCAGCGGATGTGATCCACAGCTTCTGGGTGCCGCGCCTGGCCGGCAAGGTCGATGTGGTGCCGGGGCACACCAATCACCTGTGGTTCCAGGTCTGGGAGCCGGGCGTCTATCACGGGCAATGCGCCGAGTATTGCGGCGACCAGCACGCCAACATGATGCTGCGCGTGGTCGTGGACCCGCCGGGCGAGTTCGACGCCTGGCTGAAGAACGAGCAGCAACCGGCGCGTGACGCACCCGACGTGCGCGTCGGCCGGCAGCTGTTCGCGTCGCTGGCCTGCGTCGAGTGCCATACGATTCGCGGCACCCGCGCCGAGGGCCGTTTCGGTCCCGACCTGACGCACCTGATGGGCCGGCAGACGCTCATCGCGACCACGACGCCGAACAATCGCGACACGTTGCACCGCTGGGTGCGCAACCCGCACGACCTCAAGCCCGGCGCGAAGATGCCCAGCTTCCAGCTGAGCGAAGGACAGTTGCGCGAGATGGCGGCGTACCTGGAATCGTTACGCTAGGATGGCCGGACAAAACCCGTAGGGTCCGCTGTGCGGACCATTGCACCCAGATAAGCTTCCAGTTATCGGTCCGCACAGCGGCCCCTACTACTGACCACTGACGAATCATGGCCATAGCCGAACCCGAACTTCAGCACGAACTGCGGCCGGCCCGGTGGTTCTCCCACACCTGGGTGACGACCGTCGATCACAAGCAGATCGGCATTCTCTATCTGCTGTCGGCCGTCGGCTTCATGGTGCTGGGCGGGCTGGAAGCGCTGGTCATCCGCATGCAGCTGGTCTTCGCCGACCTGCACCTCGTCTCGCCGCGCGTCTTCAATCAGTTCTTCACCATGCACGGCACCACGATGATCTTCTTCGTGGTCATGCCCATCCTGGTCGGCTTCGCGAACTACATCGTGCCGCTGCAAATCGGCGCGCGCGACATGGCCTTCCCGCGCATGAACGCCTTCAGTTACTGGCTGTTCCTGTTCGGCGGGCTGCTGCTCAACTTCAGCTTCCTGGCCGGCGGCGCGCCCGACGTCGGCTGGTTCGCCTACGCGCCGCTGACCGAGTATGCCTTCTCCCGCAGCGCCGCCACCGATTACTGGATCATCGGCCTGCTGGTCAGCGGCATCGGCTCCGTGGGCGGCGCGGTCAATCTGGTGACGACCATTCTCTGCCTGCGCGCCCCCGGCATGAAGCTGTCGAAGGTGCCGCTCTTCACCTGGATGATGCTGTTCACCGGCCTCGAAATGCTGATCGCCTTCCCGCCGCTGACGGCGGCGCAGATCATGCTGCTGTTCGACCGCCAGTTCGGGGCCATGTTCTTCGACCCGCAGCAGGGCGGCTCGGCCGTCCTCTGGCAGCACCTGTTCTGGTTCTTCGGCCACCCGGAAGTGTACATCCTGGCGCTGCCGGCCTTCGGCATCATTTCCGAGGTGATTCCGGTCTTCTCGCGCAAGGTGATCTTCGGCTACGAATCGGTGGCGCTGGCGACGGTGGCCATCGCCTTCATCAGCTTCGGCGTCTGGGCGCACCACATGTTCTCGGTCGGCATGAGCCGCACCCTGGATGTCTTCTTCTCCGCCGCGACCTTCCTGATCGCTATTCCCACGGGCATCAAGGTCTTCAACTGGATCGCGACGCTCTACGGCGGCAAGCTGCGCTTGCAAGCGCCGATGCTGTTCGCGCTGGGCTTCCTGTCGATGTTCATCATCGGCGGGCTGACGGGCATCATGCTCGCCGCCGCCCCGGTCGATTGGCAGCTGACCGATACTTACTTCGTCGTCGCCCACTTCCATTACGTGGCGTTCGGCGGCATCCTTTTCGGCCTGATGGCCGGCGGCTACTACTGGTTCCCGAAGATGACCGGCAAGGTGCTCGACGAGCGCCTGGGCCGCTGGAACTTCTGGCTGTTGCTTGCCGGCTTCAACCTGACCTTCGGGCCGATGCACATCGCCGGCATCCTCGGCATGCCGCGGCGCATCTACACCTACACCGCCTGGCGGGCGCAGCAGTACGCCTACACGACGGGCAAGGGCTGGGAAGTTCGCAACCCGACCGACGTGGGCTGGGAAATCTGGAACCAGCTGGCCACGCTGGGCGCCTTCGTGCTGGGCGCTGCCTTCCTGGTCTTCTTCTGGAACATCTATCGCACGCTGCGCCGCGGCCCGGACGCCGGCCCCGATCCCTGGGACGCCTGGACGCTCGAATGGGCCACGTCGTCGCCACCGCCCGCGTACAACTTCGAGACGATTCCGACGGTACGCAGCCGTCGGCCGCTGTGGGACGAGAAGCATCCGGACGATCCGGATTGGAAGCATGAGTAGTGGTTCGGCCACAGAGGACATAGCGGATGGCAGAAGCCGCTAATGCACTGGCAACGCTGGCGCGACTGGGCGACGACCCGCTGAGCGGCGTGCATCTCCAGCCAATCGCAGGCGAGGCGGCGATCCGCCGAATGCAATCGGCCGCCCGTCGGGACTTGGGCGAGCCGGTCCCGGACGAGTATGCTGCCCTGTTGCGGGTCACGAACGGGGTGCAGATCAACGGCGCGTATTTTAAGTCGGCGGAGCATCTGGTCCCCGAGAACTTGGACGTGCCCCGCCCGGAGATCATCGTCCTCGGCACCGAGGGCAACATGGCCGAGTACGTGTTCGACCGGCGGGACCGGCGGTTCCACACGATCAACATGGGGTTCCCGGACGAGCGGTTCGCGTCCTTCGGCTCGTTCGAGGAGTTACTGGCCGCGGTCCTGCATGACCAGCAGGTGCTGTGAGGGAACAAGGCAGGCCGAACCAGGCGCTGTAGCCGACGGCGGGGGCACGTAGGCTTTCCAGAGTTCGTAGCTCACTCGGCCCCGCCGCTGCTGAGCTAATTGTTAGTTGTCAATGGTCAGTTGTCAGTGAAGAGGCTCCACGAGTT
>JAEUIF010001191.1 GCA_016795185.1 Planctomycetia bacterium
CCGGTCGCAAAATGCTCTAGCTACTGGTTCTCGAAATCGATGGGCCAGTTCAAGCCGCAATTGAAGCCGCCATCGATGAACAACACCTGGCCGGTCATGAACGACGACGCTTCGGAGGCCAGGTAAATCGCGCTGCCCACCATGTCTTCGGGCTTGCCCAAGCGCCGCAGCGGCGTGTTGGTCTGGCCCCACTCCTGCATCTTTGGCTGCGACCAGAGCTTGCGCGTCAGGTCGGTCAGGATGAAACCCGGCGCGATGGCATTCACCCGGATGCCGCGCGGCCCCCACTCCAGGGCCAGCGAGCGGGTCATCTGCCCCAGACCGGACTTGCTCACCGCGTAGGGCATCACCCCATTGAGCGGCCGTTCGTTGTTCAATGACACCACGTTGATCTGGTTGCCCCGGCCCCGCTGCAACATGTGCTTGCCGACGGCCAGCGATAGCAGGAACGGCCCCTTGAGGTTTATGCCGAGAATGTAGTCGTAGTCGGCTTCGCTCAGACGTTCGGCGAGCATGCGGCGGTTGACGCCCGCGACGTTGAGTAGCGTATCGATGCGCCCGAATTCCTGGATCACCTGTTGCGTCAGTGCTTCAATGGCCTTGGGATCGGCCACGTCGCAGGCCAGGCCGCGCACCGTGCCGACAGCGGAACCAATGTCGCGCGCCGCCGCGTCGACGGCAGCCTGCTCGCGGCCCGTGATGATGACTTGAGCGCCGCGCTGGGCAAATCCCTCGGCGATGCCCCGGCCAATGCCGCGCGTGCCGCCG
Source organism: Planctomycetia bacterium (assembly GCA_016795185.1). Lineage (GTDB taxonomy): Bacteria > Planctomycetota > Planctomycetia > Gemmatales > Gemmataceae > JAGVLI01. Next base: position 769 of record JAEUIF010001191.1, read on the forward strand.
GAAACCAGGACCACTTGTCCTGCCACGGAGAAGAGATCGTCGGCCATGTTACGGGTTCCTTCGAGGTGCTGAAACGGCGGACAAAAGTAGGTCAGGCTTTCCAGCCTGACGGCAACGCCCTCGGCTGGCGGCACAGCGCAGACGCGACTGTCAGCCTGGAAAGCCTGACCTCCTTGAATGCCGCACGAGGTGCTGAATCTACCGCTTTCTTATCGCCCGGAGTATGCCGGAGCAATCCGCCGGAATGGGTTGCAATCGGTAGACAAACTATCGACAATAGGCCCTCAGCGATCCTCCAGTACCGACCGTCGCCGTCACGCTTGCCGGCCGCTTCCATGCCCCAACCCGACCGCTTGCTGCGCACCATCAAGACTGCCGTCCAGGCGTTTCGCGCCACGCCTGGCCGCAAGGGGCGGTTTATTCATCTTCAAGGGGCCACGGAAGTTCTGATCGCCGGCGACATGCACGGCAACCTGGGCAATTTCATTCGGCTGATGGATCGCGCCAAACTGAAGCAGCATCCCACCCGGCACCTGGTCGTCCAGGAACTGGTCCACGGCACCATCGAGTATCCGACCGGCGGCGACAAGTCGCACCAGATGATCGACCTGCTGGCGGCCCTGAAGTGCGAGTTTCCCCGACAGGTCCACATGTTGCTTGGCAACCACGAGCTGGCACAGTGGACGGGCAGCAAAATCTCCAAGGGCGACCGCGAACCTCTGGAGCTGTTCACGCTGGGCGTGGTCACGGCTTACGGCAAGCGGGCCGAGGAGATTTACGCCGCGTACCTCGAATTGTTCTCGGTGCTGCCCATCGCCATCCGCACGCCGAACCGGGTCTTCCTGAGTCACAGCCTGCCGAATGCCCAGCGGTTGCCGACCTTCGACCTGTCCGTGCTCGAACGCGACAAGGTCGACGAACGCGAATACCGTTCGGGTGGTTCGGTCCATGCCATCGTCTGGGGCCGCGACGTGAGTCCGGAGAATACTTACGCCTTCCTGAAGAAAGTCGATGCCGACCTGCTCATCAGCGGGCATATTCCCAACGAACCCGGCTACGAAACGCCCAACCACTGGCAACTCATCCTCGACAGCATGCGCACCCCGGCAGGCTGCTGTCTGTTTCCCGTCACGCAACCGCTGAGCCACGACGAACTGGTCCAGCACGTCGAGATCATCTGAGCGCCGCGCGCCGCTTGCGGCTTCGCACAATCCCTGAAGAAACTGTACCGCTTGTGCCGATTCTAACGACGAGTGCGCGCCAGTGGATGTTGTGACGAGCGCGAGCACGCGCAAACGGGGGCGCAGCGGTGGTGCCGGAACCCGAACAGCCTGAACGGGTGCCGCGCTGGAGCTTGCTCCTGTTCGCCCTCTTGCCCTGGTTACTGCCGGCTTGCTTCGCCAGTCGACCGGAACACGCCCGTTCGCTGCACCTCGACCCACCAGTCACAGTCAGCTCCAGCGACCCGCTTCCCCCGGTCGAACCAATTCCCGAGGTCGCCGCCGCCCTCCGGGAGACCCCGCCCAGTCGCTTGTCGCTGGAGGAGGCAGTCGCGTTCGCCTTGCAGAATAATCCCCGTCTGCGGGCAGCCCTGGCGAACATCGACCGCGCGCGGGGGCAGGAACAGGCGGCCTTCGCGCCGTTCCTGCCACAGTTCGATTTGTTTAATCGCTACGTCGCCACCTCACCGGCACTAAGTCCCGGCGCGCCCGGCCCCACAGGTGGCCTGCTGACCGACGGGCCGGGGCCGTACAGCGCCTGGCAGACTGAATTGCAATTGCAGTGGACGCTGTACGACTTTGGTCGCACGGGCAGTCGCTACCAGCAAGCGGTGCTGCGCGCTCAAATCGCGGGTTGGCAGGCCGAACGGGCGCGGCAGACCGTCGCCTACGACGCCGCCACCGCGTTCTTGCAGGGACTGCACGCGGCGGCGCTGCGGACCATCGCGCGGGATGCGGTTCGCCAGGCGGAAGCGGTGCTGAACGACACGCGCCAGCGGCGCGCGGCTGGCGTGGCCGAGCGCGACGATGTGCCGCGCGGCGAGGTGCAGCGCGCCGAAATGGAAGACTCCCTGGTGCGCGCCGAGGAAACCGAACTCGCCGCGTTGGCCCGGCTTAACAATGTCCTGGGCCGCGACGCCAGCCTGCCGCTGGAACTGCTCGACGCCGCCGCCCCACCGCGCTTCGAGCGCACACTCGCCGACTGCCTGGAACGCGCCGTCGCCAGCCGGCCGGAAGTCGCCGCCGCGCGGGACCGAATCGCGGTGGCGCAGTTCGGCCGTCAGGCAGCACGGGGTGAGTTCCTGCCGCGTGTATCCTGGCGCGCCAGCCTCGGCCATGCATCTGGCGATGAAATACGCAATGGCTGGCAGAGGGGCACCGCCATCCACATCGACATGCCGCTCTACCACGGCGGCACGCACGTCGGTGAGTTGCGCGCCGCAGAAGCCGACATTCGTCAGGCCGCTGCCGAAGCCCAGGTCATCCTCGACAGTATCAGCCTGGAAGTCACCCTGGCCTATCGTGCCGTGGTCTCCGCCCGTGCAAGGTCGAAACTGGCGCGGCCGGCGGTCGTGCAGTCGCGCGAAACCCTACGAATCGTCCGCAATCGCTACCGCAATGGCACCGCCACCCCGACTGACGTCATCGATGCCGAAACCGCCCGCACCCGCGCTGAACAACGCCTGGTGTCGGCGAGCATTGACTTCCGTTCAGCCCTGGCCCGGCTGGCCTACGCCATCGGCTGCGCGCCGGACGAACTGGTAGAACCGGACGCCGACGGCGACCCGGAAGCGCCGGAGCAACTACCTCCGCCTCGCCAACTGCCGGAAGGTGGGTAAAATAGGAGAGAGATTCCGACCAGGGGCAACCTCAACGACGATCTAGCCATGCGTCCCCTCCTCACCGCATTGCACCGTACCGCTGCCGGGCTGCGCGCTGTTCCCACCTGGCTGCGCGGCCGAGCACGTTCCCTGCGATTCTGGGCGGGTATGCTCGTCCTCGTGCTGGTGCTGCTCGTCCTCTACTACGCGCTGGCGGATCGCTACGTCCCGCTCACGACTGATGCCTACGTGCAGGCATTCGTCGTCCAGGTCGCGCCGCAGGTCGAAGGCCGGGTCGTGCGCGTCGCCGTCCATGAGGCCGACGAGGTGAAAACGGGCGACCTACTATTCGCGTTGGACCCGCGTCCCTTTGAACATAAAGTTGC
>JAEUIF010001194.1 GCA_016795185.1 Planctomycetia bacterium
CCGCCTGAAGGCGGAACTACGAACTGGAATTCGGAACTGCTCGTTATTGCGGCGGCTGGAGCGGCAGGTGCTTCTTCCAGAGTTCGTCGCGCGCCGGCCCGTACTTCGGATCGGTCGAGTGCCCCAGGCGCGGAGCGGCGACCATCACCTTCGGTTCGGGCAGGACGTTGAACGCGGCATAGACCGAGGTGGGCGGGCAGGCGGTATCGATGAAGCCGACGCTCAGCACCGACTTGCCCTTGAACTTGCGGGCAAAGTTGACCGCGTCGAAGTACGCCGAGGTTTCGAGCACCTTCGCGGCCTCGTCGCCCTTGACGCGCCGCAGCCAGGCGGGCCAGCCGCTGATGCGGTCGTGGGCCAGGCCGGCATGATCGCACAGCGCAGGCACGCTGGCTGCCAGCAGCGTGACGCGCGGCTCGGCCCCCGCCGTGATGATCGCCAGCCCACCTCCCTGGCTGCCGCCCGTCACCGCCAAATCCTTGCCGTTGAAGTCCGGCCGGCTGCACAGGTAGTCCGCCGCCCGCAGGCAGGCCAGCACCGCTTGCCGGTAGTAGCTCTTCTGCCGGTCGTTCATGCCGATGTTGCGGTAATCCTGGAGCGGGCCGTTCGCTTGCTTCTCGTAGAACTCCGGGCTCTGGTCCACGGGCAGATCATGCACGATGATGTTCATGGCCAGCGCGCCCATCAGGGCATGGCGCTTGTCCGGCTCGATGCCATAGACGCCGGCGTAGGGCACGGTGAGAATCGCCGGGAACGGCCCCTTGCCCTTGGGCACGCTGAGCCACCCGTGGACCCGCTTGCCGTCCACGTTCGCCAGGCTGATCTTGTAGCAGTCCACCTTGGCGTCGCTATGCTTGGCGGAGTGTTCGAGCTTCGCATCGTGCGGCATCCTGGCCAGGTCCTTCTTCTGCGTATCCCAGAACGCATCGAAGTCGGCGGGCATCTTGGTGGTGGGCGCGATCTTGGTCGGCTCGAAGCCGGCGGCGGCCAGGGCTTCGTCCTTGCCGAGCGTCACCCGCAGTTGCAGGAAACCGGGCTTCGATAGCGTGCCAGTCACTGTCGCCGGCTTGCCCTTTTCGAGCGTCAGCTTGCCTTCCTTCACGGTCTTGAAGCCATCCTCCGACAGGCGGAAGGTCGCCTCGCCGTTCACTTCGGACTCGACCTTGAAGGTCGCCGGTTCATCGAGCTTGTAGACGGCGTCGGGCCGATCACTGACAGCCTGGATGGCGGCCTTCTTCGGTGCCTGCGCCGGCACGCTGGCCGCGCCTACGAAGCAGAGGCCGAGGAGTGCGAGGAGAAGCCGGCACGAACCACGTCGATCCTGCATGGAAGGCTCCCGAAGGTGGAATCGTTCAGTGTCGGCTTTCAGGGTAGCGAGCGGGCAGCGCGGATGCAACCGGGTGCCCTGGCTTCCGGCCTGATCGCGGACTTCAAGCACCAGGACGCGGTCGCGTATCACTTCTGGGCAAGCGGCAGGTGTCAGCCAGCATCCCCTGGAATAAGCGAAGGCGGAGCTAGGCGTCCGCACCCGTCGTTACGGCGGCGGCAAGGGCGCCCGCTACTGCTGGACCCTGGCCGCCCCGGGCAGCCCCGAGGAGATCGATGAGATGCTCCGCTTCCGCTGGGACGACGGCCGCGACGAAGCAGGCCGGTAAGATGGCTCTGGGTCCGCCACTCTGCCACGTGGCACGGTGGCGGACCTAGTGCGGCGTCCCGGGAGTGGCTGCCTGAAGTACGTCGGGCTTTCCAGCCCGACAGGTCGTGCCCGAGGCTGGCCGCGCCCGCGCGACGACACCGCGGCTGACCGGCACTGCGGGTCGGGCTGGAAAGCCCGACGTACTGCCGCTGGTCAGGCAATCACTTCTTGGACTTGGTACTAGAGTGGGAGTATGTCAGGAGAAGACGCCCAGGCAGAGAATGGCCCGGACGCGGTCCTGCGCGCGGCTTTGAAACGAACGCCTTAGCAAGCAATTACTGAGGTACTTGCAGCGAAAAAAAGGCGCAATCATTTCGGCAAATACCACATTGTGCCCTATGCGGAATTACTGCGCCAATTTGGGCGAGAAACTACCTCCGTATTTCGAGGCCATTCGAGCCTCTGGGACCGCCACCGCGCCATGTGGCAGAGTGGCGGAGCCAGAGCACGGACCTTGGCCGCTCAGCCCATTTCGGCCTCCGTCAGCCGAGCGCGCTGCGTTGGCGCGCCTCCGTGTAGGCCGCTGCGAGATCGATGCGAATGGGGTTTTTCGACCGCACGCAGCCACAGCGGCAGCACGGGCAGCGACTCGCCCACGGTCAGGGGGCAGACCACACGCTGACTTTGTCCTCCGCGCCGGCAGGGGCGGTAGGCGGCGGCATAGGTCGCGGGCGTGCCGGGGAACGGTGGGGCGTGGCCGACGATCAAGGTCATCATCTCGTCGTGCAGGTTGGCGCGGCGCTCCGGCACCACGTCCACAATCAACAGGCCGATGCCGGCGTTGAGGTAGTTCAGGCGCTTCATGACGAAGGCTCGCCGCGGGGCGATCCTTGTTGCTGGGGCTACGGAGAAAGATCTCTTTCGAGCAACGGCCCTTCAGCTGTTGTTGCTGTCCCAGAAAAATGTTGCCCGCGCAGTTATGTTCGTCGGTTGCCGCCGCCTTCCTGGTGTGACAACCCCAAGCTCCGTTGGAAGGAGAACCAGGATGCGAACGCTGGCGACGATGCTGCTGGCCGGTTTCATGAGTGCCGCCGGGGGCGCAGCCCCTGATGGCGCCAAGGAAGATGCGAAGCACTTACAGGGAACCTGGGAAGTGCAGTCCGCGGAATACGCAGGGTTCGCGATTCCACAAGAACAGATCCGTGGCTGGCAGATGGTCTTTGCCGGCGACAAGGTGACCGTGACCTTCCTGACCTGGAAGCAGGAAACGCTGCCGTTCAGTCTCGACGCCAGCCAGGACCCCAAGGAAATCGACCTGACTAACCCGGACAAGATGCTGCTGCCTGGACTCTACGCTCTGGACAAGGACACTTTGAAAATTTGCCTCGGCGGCGACAAGCGGCCTGGAACCTTCGCTTCGCGGCCCGGCAGCAACTGCTTCATGGTCCTGAAACGCAAGCCGCCCGCGGTGAAGAAGAACTAACTTTCGCTCCGCGTTGCCGCCAGTCGTAGGGTGCGTCCAGCCCGCAGGGCGCAGCCGCACCAGAAGCGCCGGAATACTCGTCATGTATCAGCGACTGACAGGATGCAGCGCTCCTGTTTTGCACCGATCAGGCAGCCAGACGCCGGCGCTTTCGGTGCGGCTGCGCCCTGCGGGCTGGATGCACCCTACTGGCTCCGCCACTCTACCACGTGGCAGAGTGGCGGAGCTGCGCAACCACGAACGGTTCACGCGAAGCGCAGCAGTACCTTGCCCGTGCGGCCGGGGGTTTCGGCCGCCCGGGCGGCCTGCTGGATTTCGTCGAGAGTGAAGGTCGCGCCGACCTCGGTGGCGAACTGACCGTCCGCGAGGAGTGCATTGATCTGGCGGAACAGGCGCAGCATCGGCAGCACGCCTTGCCGTCGCGCCCAGTTGGAAAGCCAGAAGCCTTCGACGTGGGCGTCCGCAACCATCAGGGCGCGCGGCGGAATCGTCAGCGGTTCGCCCGCGAGCGTGCCGTAGACCAGCAACCGGCCGCCGGGGGCCAGTGCGCTGACGACCGCCGACCCGGTGGCCCCGCCCACGGCATCGAGGGCGCACGGCACACCTTTGCCGTCGGTGAGAGCGCGGACGCGCTCATCAATCGCTTCATCAGCAGTGCAGATGACGGCGTCGGCTCCCAACCGCAGCAGTTCCTCGCCCTGCTCGCGGCGGCGGACCACATTGATGGTGCGGAAGCCGTCGAGCTTGCTTAACCGGATGACCATGCGTCCCAGGGCGCTGCCGGCGGCGGTTTGCAACAGCCAGGCACCGCGCGGCACGCGCAGCACATGGCGAATCATCACCAGGGCTGTCGCCGGGTTGACGAAGAACATCGCCGCTTGCTGGTCGGACACGCCGACGGCGATGGGGACGACCTGTCGGGCGGGCACGAGCACCTGTTCCTGCCAGGTGCCGCCGTGGGCGTTGAGCACCGCGACCCGCTTGCCCTTACGCAGCCAACCGAGCAAGCCAGGGCCGGCGGCCTCGACGACGCCCACGCCCTCGAAGCCGGGCGTCGCGGGCAGGTTCGGCAGCCGGCCATACAGGCCGCGCACCACCATGAGATCAGAAGGGTTGACCGGACTGGCCAACATCCGCACCCGCACCTGGCCCGCCGCAGGCTGGGGCACGGGCACGTCGCGGACTTGCAGGACTTCCGCAGGGTCGCCGAAACGGTCGAAGACGACGGCTTTCATGCCCTCATCGTATGCGCGGCGCTGCCCGCGGCCCACCCGGCACGGTCCGCGGCCCACCCGGCACGGTCCGCGGGGCGATCCACCTTTCTTACCGCGAAGCGGTCCGCACAGCGGACCCTACTATATGCAGTAGGGGCCGCTGTGCGGACCACAGCGTCCGCTGCTACACCCAGCCGCGAAACGCTCTATCCTGGCTGCTCCCCATTCGGGACCGCCAGCACCTCGCGCACTTTCTGAATCAATTCGTTCGGATGATAGGGCTTGTTGATGAAGCCCCACGCGCCGCCCTCTGCCTCGGTCAGGTCCTCGGCGAAGTAACCGCTGGAAAACAGCACCCGCGCTTCCGGGTTGATGTCGAGCATTTCGTGGAAGGCGTCCTTGCCGGACAGGCGCGGCATGGTCAGGTCGAGGATCACCAGGTCGATCTCGGCCCAGTGCTGCTGATACGTTTCAAGCGCTTGCTGCCCGTCCTCGGCGGTCAGCACGCGGTAGCCCTGCGCTTCGAGTACGGTCTGACCCAGTTCCCGAAGCATCGGCTCGTCGTCGGCGATCAGGACCGTGCTGGGGCCGGCGGTGCGCTGGGCGGCGGAAGCCGGCTGCGGTTCGCGGACGGCGCGTTGCCAGTAGCGCGGCAGGTAGATGTCGAAGTCGGTGCCTTCGCGCACGGTGCTGTCGCATTCGATCCAGCCGTGATGTTGCTCGACCACGCCATGCACCAGGGCCAACCCCAGGCCCGCGCCGGGGCTCGGCTTGGTCGAGAAAAACGGTTCAAAGAGGTGCGGCTGGTCGTGCTGGGCGATGCCCCGACCGGTGTCGCGGACGCGCAGTAGCACATAGTCGCCGGCGCGGGCTTTCGGCCGCTCGCCGAGTTGCGTCGGGTCGATGGTCAGGTTGCGCGTTTCGACGGTCAGCCGGCCCCCCTGGGGCATGGCGTCCTGGGCGTTCAGGGCCAGGTTGAGCAGCACTTCGCGCAGCTGGCCGGTGTCGGCCTGCACCAGCCAGAGTTCGGGGCCGGGCTGGAACTCCAGCGCGATGGACGGCGTCAGGGTGCGGCGCAGCGCACCGAGGATTTCCTCGATGAACAGGTTCAGGTTCAGCGGCTTCAGCGCCAGCTTTGCCTGGCCGGAAAAGCCGAGCAGCTGTTCGACCAGGCCAGCCGCGCGGGCTGCCGCCGCTTCGGCCTGGCCGAGCAGTTCGCGCTTCGTGTCATCGGCCGGCAAGTCGGCGGCAGCCAGCGTGGTGTTGCCGAGGATCACGGTCAGCAAGTTGTTGAAGTCGTGGGCGATGCCGCCTGCCAGTCGGCTGACGGCCTGCATCCGCTCCGCCTGCCGGCGCTGCTCCTCGCTCTGGCGGCGCAGCTCTTCGAGCTGGCGGCGCTGGCTCACGTCGCGCAGCACCAGCACGACGCCGATAAAGACGCCGTGGTCGTCGTGGATCGGCGCGACATGCCCCTCGACCGGCGTGCGTCGCGCGTCGCGGCTGAGCAGCAGGAGGTGTTCGGGCAGGTCAACGCCCACGCTCTCGCGGATGGCCCGCCCCGCCAGGTTATCGACCGGGTGGCCGCTACGCTCGTCGCGTAGCTGGCAGACGTCCGCCAGTTCGCGGCCGAAGGCATCGGTCGCGTCCCAGCCCGAAAGGGCCTCGCCGATGGGATTGACGAAGCGCACCGCCAGGTGGGCGTCGGTGGCCAGCACGGCATCGTCGATGCTCCGCAGCGTGGCGTGCAGCCAGCGCTCGGCATGGCGAATCTGCTGCTCCATGCGGTGCTTGTGCAGCGCCATCTCGATGGTGGTGTGCAGTTCCTTCTCTTCGTAGGGTTTGAGCAGGTAGCCGAACGGCTCGGTCAGCCGCGCCCGGCCCAGCGTATTTTCGTCCTCGTAGGCCGAAAGGTAGATGACGGGAATGTCGAAGCGTTCCCGGATGGTGCGGGCCGCCTCGATGCCGTCCAGCTGGCCTTTCAGCACGATGTCCATCAGGACCAGATCGGGCCGTAGGCGGTCCGCCTTCTGGACGGCCTCCTCGCCGGTGCTGGCCAGTTCCGGCACGGCGTAGCCCATATCCTGCAACTCGCGCTGGATGCCCCGCGCGACGATGCGTTCGTCCTCGACGACCAGAATTTGAGCGGTAGACATGAGGTTTACCTCCTCTCCCGGTATTTCAGCTCGGTGAAGCGGATGTGAAAGGCGGTCTTGCCATTGGTCGACAGCTCTAGCGAGCCGTCCAGCTGTTCGGTCAGGGCGTTGACGATTTGAAAACCGACGGAGTCGTTGCCGTGGGGGTCGAAGTTGCGCGGCAGCACGTCGCCGTCGTCCCAGACCGTCAGGCGGTAGTGCTCGTCCCCCTCGGCGCGCAACCGGATGCCGATCTCGCCCGCGCGTCGGTCGGGGAAGGCATGCTTCAGGGCGTTGGTCACCAGCTCATTGATGATGAGGGCACACGGAATGGCCGTGTCGATGCCGAAACGCAGTTCCTCGATGTCGAGCTTGAGCCGGATGATGCGGTCGTCCACGCCGTAGGAACGGAACAGGCCCTCGACTAGCCCGTGGACGTATTCACCGAAGTCGATACGTCCCAGGTCGTCGGAGCGCAGCAGCTTTTGATGAATGGCGGCGATGGAGCGCACCCGATTCTGGCTTTCCTTGAAAACGGTCAGCGCCTGCGGATCGCGGATGCCGTGCGACTGGATGCTCAGCAGGCTGGAGATGATCTGCAAGTTGTTCTTGACGCGGTGGTGAACTTCCCGCAGCAGCATCTCCTTTTCCTTGAGCGAGGCGCGCACCTGAGCAGTCGCTCGCTCGCGCTGGAGCATTTCGGTTTTCAACGCCTGATTGGCCTGGGCCAGCTCGACGGTGCGCTGGCGGACACGGACTTCCAGCTCGTCGTGGGCGGTTTGCAGGGCCGCCTCGGCCAGCTTGCGCTCGGTGATGTCGCGCACGGTCGCCATCAGCAGCACGTGGCGTTCGGTTTTGAGCGTGCCGAAAGTGAGATCGACGGGCAACTCGCCGCCGTCCTGGCGACGGACGTGCAGTTCCAGTCGGGGGGCGGCAGCGTTGGGACGTGCGGCGGTCATGTAAGCAGTACGTTCCTGCAATAGTCGTTCCCGATGCCGTTCGGGCAGCAGGAATTCCAGGGGTTCGCCGAGCAATTCGAGTTCCGGGTAGCCGAACAGTTGCTCGGCGAGCCGGTTGATGCGAATAATTTTGCCATCGCGGTCGGCAACGACGATGGCGTCGGGCGCGGCGTCGAACAGGCCCTTGAACATGGCCTCGCTCAATCGCACGGACTCTTCGGCGCGCTTGCGTTCGGTCACGTCGCGCAGGATGCCGCTGTAAAAGGTGCCGCGCGCCGTCCGCCAGCGGGCCAGGTTGATTTCGACAGGAAACTCGCTGCCGTTCTTGCGCAGGCCGTGAAATTCCAGTGTCCGCACCGGCGACGGCGGCTCCTTGGCTTGCGACCGCTCGCGCATGCCCTGGCGGTGCGCTTCGTGATAGCGCAACGGCATCAGGAACGTCAGCGGGCGGCCGACCGCTTCCTCTTCCGTGTGGCCGAAAATGGCTTGCGCGCCGCGGTTCCAGGTCAAGATCACCCCGTTCTGGTCGGTGGACACGATGGCCTCCGGCGCGGACTCCGTGACACAGCGGAAACGTGCTTCCACTTCCTGTAACGCATCTCGCGCCCGCTGGCGCTCGATCACGCGCCCCAGTTCCGTGCCCAGGTGGTCCATTGCGTCCAGTAAGCGGGTGTCGAGTGCCACTGCGTCCGGGGTGAAGAACTCCAGCACGGCGACCACTTCGCGCCCGACCAGCACCGGCACGCCCAGGCCCGTGCGCAGGCCGGCGGCGCGTGCCAGTTCGGCGCGCTCGAAGCCGGGCGCTTTGGTCACATCGGGCAACCAGACGGACTTCCCTGCCTGCTGCACCTGGCCAGGCCAGCCCTCGCCCTTGCGGACGGGGAGTTTCAAGGTGCCGCGCCGAAACGCCTCGAAGCGTTCGCGCTGCTGAAGGTGCCAGTGCGCCGTGGGCAGCAGGACCGCGGCGGGAGCGTCCTGGATCAGATAGGCGTGGCCGACGGGCCAGCCAAGGTGTTGGCAGACGCGGTCCAGCGTTTCCTGCACGGCCGCGCCGGCCGACGACGCTTGATTGGCGGCGCGGGCCGTCTCGTGCAGCAGCTGGAGCCAGCGGCGTTCGTCGCTCGCACGCGCGGCGCGATCCGCACCGAGAAACGGCCACCACTTCGGCCGCTGCCAGGCCAGCACCGCTGCCGCAAGGACGATGCCGGCAAGCGACACCGCAGCGCCAGGCCAGAGGGCGACACCGCCCAGCGCGGCCGGACCGGCGAGGAAAACCAACTGCATGAGCCACCTCGTTTCGGGCAGATCCCGGAACATTCCGCGCGCAGCCGTCGGCGGACCAGCGCGGCCCGCTTGACGGTGTCCGGGCTGCGTAGCCTGGACGAGATAGCGGCGAACGGACGAGGCGGACCAGCCGGGGATTGGCAGCGCGGACTGGCTTCCGCTTCAGGACATGGGGGACTTCATGGACACGGTTCCGGTCGCGCGGCGGTCAACGGGGGACGGGAGTGTCGCACCGCAAGGCTCCGTTTCGCCGAGGCAGGCGGACAGCGAAACGGCCAAGTTCACGATGCGACCGCACGCGCGGCGGTTCGTGTCAGGGCGATTCAGCTGCGATTCATATCCATCATCTCTGTTCTGTCTTGCGAGTCAATGAACCTTACTTCAGGTACGCTCCGTTTGTCAACCGCGCCGGGCGATTCGTCCACTGGGGCGCGGGCCGACGAGCCAATCGACCACCTGGCGCTCGGCCCAGCGGATGCCGCCGACGCCGTCCCAGCCGAGGAAACCGAGATGTCCGCCGTGCTGGAGGATGCGCAGCTCGACGTTCGTCGGCAGCCGCAACGCCTCGAATGGTTCGACCGCGATGAACGGATCGTCGCGCGCCGTGACGATCAGGGTCGGCACGGCGATGCGTTCAACCAGCGGCGCGGCCGAGGCACGTTGGTAATAGTCCGCGACTCCGGCGAAGCCATTGCGCGGCGCGGTGTAAAGGTCGTCGAAGATCGGGACCGTGAGTGGCGCGGGAAAACTCACCCGCGGCAAGTCGGGGAAGCAATGCCGGCGCCGCCGCGCCAGGTCGAGCAGTTCCCGCAGAAAGCGCCGCTCGTAGAAGCGATTGTGCGGCAAGGCCAGCAGGTCCGAGCAACGCTGGAGGTCGATGGGAGGAGCCACCGCCGCCACTTTCATCAACTCCGGTATCGGATGCTCCGCCGCTTCGCCCGCCAGCTTCAGGACGATGTTACCGCCCAGTGAGAAGCCCGCGAGCGCGAGTGGCGAGACGGGGCTCCAGTGATGGACCGTTTCGAGGACCGCACGCACATCGTCCGAGGAGCCGGCGTGATAGGGACGCCGCGCCAGCCGCAGCCCTTTGCCGCAGCTGCGCAGATCAACCCGTACCACACGCCAGCCGTGGGGCAGTAAATGACGTGCGATGCGTCGCAGATAAGCGGAGCGGTGATCGCCGCCCAGGCCGTGAACGAAAACCCCAATGGGATTGCCGGGCCGCCAGCGGTCGGAAATGCTGTCGTGAATGGCCAGCCGGTCGCCGTCGGGCAGTGCAACCTGGTGCATCGTGCTGGCGAGCGGCAGCTGCGGGCCACGTAGCAGGTTGCCCAGCACGGTTTGCACGTGCGGGTTGCGTAAGAGCGGCAGCGGTTGGAAGCTGGCAGTCATGGCTGCCGACTGACCTCGTGGATTGTGCAGTTCAACCTTCGGGCTTTTTTCCTTCGTCTCGCGCCGGCTCTCCCCCGAGCGGGCACAGCCGGTTCACCGCGTCGAGCAGCCGGTTCATGTCGAACGGCTTGCGAATGTAGTCATCGACCCCCAGAGCCTCGGCATAGGCCCGGTGTCTGCTGCCCTCGTTCGCGGTAATCATGATGATCTTCGGCCCACCGTCGGGCCGGCTTTTCAGCTTTTCCAGCACCAGGAAGCCGCTCTTCTTGGGCATCATCATGTCCACAACGACCAGGTGGGGCAACTCGCGCTCGGCCACCGACAGGCCCATGTTGCCGTCCGACGCGGTCAGCACGCGATACCCCTTGCGTTCGATCATGGTGCGCATGGCGCCGAGGATGTCCGTGTCGTCATCGACGAGCAGGACCGTCTTGGTGTCGGCCATATCGTCCGTAGTCTCCCGAGCCGCCAACCCGAGCGCCAGTAAGGGAAAGGAAGCATTCCTTTGGCCGTGGGGCGGCCTGGAGCGTGGGTCATTGTTATCCAGTCCGTACTGGCTATCCTACTATCATTATGGCACGAACACAATCGGCTGCCGGCGTCGCCGTCGGCCAGTATCGCATGCCCGCCGAATGGGAACCGCATGAGGCGACCTGGATCGCCTGGCCGCACCACCGCGACGATTGGCCCGGCAAATTCCCGCCTATCCCACTGGTCTACGGCGAGATTGTGCGCCAGCTCCACCAGTCCGAAGAGGTCCGTATTCTGATCAACGGACCAGCGGGTGAAAAGCGGGCGCGCGCGGTGCTGGAAAAATTAAGCCTGGACTGGAAACGCATCAGTTTTTGGAAAATACCAACGAATCGCGTCTGGACGCGCGACTACGGGCCGATCGTGGTCCACAACGATTGGGGCAGTCGGTCGATCATCGAATGGCAGTTCAATGCCTGGGCCAAGTACCCTAACGCCCAGCGCGACCGCGCCGTCGCCTTCAGCGCCTACCGTCTGCTGGGGGGAGACTTCTATCACGAGGCGGCCATCGTGGACGGCACGCACGTCGTCCTCGAAGGCGGCGCGATCGACGTCAATGGCCTGGGTTGCGTGCTGACCACCGAGGAATGCCTGCTCAGCAAGGTGCAGCAGCGTAACCCCGGCTTTACCCGCAAGGACTACGAGCGGACCTTCGCCAAGTATCTGGGAGCGCACAAGACGCTCTGGCTGCACAAGGGAATCGTCGGCGACGACACCCACGGGCACATCGACGACCTGGCCCGCTTCGTCAACGCCCGCACGGTCGCGGTTGCGGTCGAGGACAACTCGAAAGACAAGAACTACTGGCTGCTCCAGGAAAACCTGGAACGGCTCCAGGGCATGACGGACCTGGACGGCCGGAAGCTGGAAGTGGTGCAGCTGCCGATGCCGTCGCCGGTGTGGTGGGAAGACCAGCGCCTGCCGGCGAGCTACGCGAACTTCTACATCGCCAACGACCGCGTCCTCGTGCCGACCTTCAACGATGCGAATGACCGTAAGGCGATGGGCATCCTGGCCGAGCTATTCCCGAAGCGCACCGTGGTCGGCATTCACGCCGTCGATCTGGTCTGGGGCCTGGGGACGCTGCACTGCTTGACGCAGCAGTTGCCGTCAAGAAAGTAACCGCAAAAGTAGCCCGCCACTCCGTGGCGGAGCGAGCGGCGCAGCCGCGAGCCGCAGCGCCGGTGGCATGCAGTTCGTCGTAAACCAAAAGCCAGGATGC
>JAEUIF010001199.1 GCA_016795185.1 Planctomycetia bacterium
GATGTCTGTTGCACCGGCACTGCTCTAGCTCAATAGACCACTCGCACCCGCGCACGGGCACACCATGACCGACAGCTTCTGGCAGGAGATGGGCGGCACGCTCTTCGAGGAAGCTGGCGACGCGCTGTTCCTCTTCGATCCCGACACCGAGCAGGTCCACGACGTCAATCCGATGGCCCAGCGCCTGAGCGGTTACAACCGCCGCGAACTGCTGGAACTGAAAATCACGCAAATCATCCGTTCGGACGTGGAAGGCGGGCTGCAACGCATGCGGCTGGCGTTCCGCCGCACGGGACTGTTTCATTCCCAGGAGGGTTTCTGGCTCCGCAACAAAGGCAACACGCCCTGGGTGCCGGTCAACCTTACCATCACGCGCCTGCACGCCCGGCCGAAGATTCTCGGCCTGATTACCGCCCGCGACATCACCGAACGCCGCGAAGCCCAGCTGCGTTTGCAGGAATCCGAGCAGCGTTACCGCACCCTGTTCGACACTTCGATGCAGGGCATCCTCATTCACCAGAACGACGTGATCCGCTTCGGCAATCCCGCCCTGGCGCGCATGTTCGGCTATGACAGCTGTGCGGAGCTCATCGGCCTGAACCTCTGGGAAACGTTGATCGCACCGGAGGAATGGCCGCAATTGAAGGCGCGCACCGACGCTTTCTATCGCGGCGAGCAACAGCCCATCCATCCGGGCTGGCTGGGCCGGCGGAAGGACGGCAGTCCGATCTGGGTGCAGGCCACCGCCAGCCTCATCACCTGGGAAGGCAAGCCCGCCATTTGCGCGTTCTTCCTCGACATCACGGAACGCAAGGTCGCCGAGGAGGCCCTGCGCGAGAGCGAATCGCGCCATCGCGTGCTGCTCGAACAGGTGCCCGCCATCGTCTGGAGCACCGACGCCGACCTGCGCCTGGTCTCCAGTATCGGCGCGGGATTGGCGGTCATCGGCGAGACGCCCAATCAGAATGTCGGCAAGCTGCTGACCGAGTTGCTGGGCGACGATCCCGAATTCGTCCCCCTGGCGGCGCATCACCAGGCGCTACTGGGCGAGCCAGTCAACTACCAGACCGAATGGAAGGGGCGACACTGGCATACGTATCTCGAACCGCTGCGCGACGCCGAGCAGCAAATCACGGGCGTCATCGGCGTGACGCTGGACATCACCGAGCGCCACCAGGCCGAACAGGCGCTGCGCGAAAGCCAGCGTGCCCTGAGCACGCTGATGAGCAACCTGCCCGGCATGGCCTACCGTTGCCGCAACGACCCCCACTGGACGATGGAGATCGTCAGCGAGGGGGTGACTGCTCTGACGGGCTATCGCCCGGACGACCTGATCGACAATCGGCGGCTGGCCTTCTCCGACCTGATCCACGCTGACGACCGTCAAACGGTCTGGGACGGTGTGCAGGCGGCGCTGACCCGCCACGAGCCGTATCAACTCTACTATCGCCTCCGCACGGCGGGCGGTGAGGAGAAATGGGTCTGGGAGCAAGGCCAGGGCATTTTCACCGAAGACGGCCAGCTGACGGCGCTCGAAGGCTTCGTCACCGATATCACCGCGCGCCGTCAGGCGGAAGAAGGACTGCGGGCCAGCGAGGCCAGGTACCGTTCGCTGGTCGAGAACCTGTCGCACAGCATCTTCTTGAAGGACCGCGAGCTGCGCTTCGTGGCCGTCAATCCGCCCTTCTGCCGCAACTTCGGCAAAAGCGCCGCGGACTTGATTGGTAAGGATGACTTCGCCATCGCGCCGCCGCACCTGGCCGAGAAGTACCGCGCCGACGACCGCCGCGTCATGGAGGAGCGGCGTCGGCTCGACCTCGAAGAGCAGACGGTCATCAACGGCAAGCTGCGTACGGTACAGTGCGTCAAGACGCCCGTGCTGGACGCCCAAGGCGAGGTTATCGGCGTCCTGGGCATCTTCTGGGACGTGACCGAGCAGCGCAACCTCGAAGCCCAGCTGCGGCAGGCGCACAAGATGGAAGCGGTCGGGCAGCTGGCCGGCGGCATCGCCCACGACTTCAACAACTTGCTCACGGGCATTCTCGGCAACCTGTCCCTGTCGCTGGCCGACCTGCCAGCCACGCACTCCTGCCGCGACTTGCTGACCAACGCCGAGCTGGCTGCCCTGCGCGCCGCCGAGTTGACCCGTCAGCTGCTTGGCTTCTCACGGCGCACGCCGTTGACGCCACAGGCCGTCGATCTCAACGCCGTGATCGAAGAGACCATCCGCCTGGTGCGCCGCACCTTCGACCCGCGCATCGAGGTCCGCTTGCAGCAAGCGGCGGACCTGTGGTCGATTCAAGCGGACCCCGGCCAGATGGGCCAGGTGCTGATGAACCTGTGCTTGAACGCGCGCGACGCCATGCCCAACGGCGGCGCGCTGACGCTGGAGACTGCAAACGTCCGGCTCGATCCGCAGGCTGTGGAAAAATCGTTCGAGGGCCGCACCGGCGATTTCGTTCGCTTGCGGGTCTGCGACACGGGCGTGGGCATGACGCGCGAGGTCCGCGAGCACATCTTTGAACCGTTCTTCACCACCAAGGAAACCGGCAAGGGCACCGGCCTGGGCCTGGCGATGGTCTTTGGCATCGTCAAGGCGCACGGCGGCTGGATCGAATGCCAGAGCGAACTCACCCGAGGCACGACCTTCGACGTTTTCCTGCCGGGCTCGCCGCAACTGGTGGCCGCCCCGCCTGCGGCTGCGCCCGACGGCATCAAGGGCGGCAACGAAACCATCCTGCTGGCCGACGACGAGCAGATCGTCGGCCGACTCGGTGCAACCATTCTGCGCCGGCACGGCTATCGCGTGCTGAGCGCCGCCGACGGCCTGGAAGCCCTGGAGGTCTTTCGCCAGCAGCGCGGCGGCATCGACCTGGTCATTCTCGACCTGTCGATGCCTCGACTGTCCGGCCAGGAAACGCTGCGCGAGCTGCGCAAGCTGAAGCCGACGGTGAAAGTGCTGATTTCGTCGGGCTATTCCAGCGAGGACGAGATGCGGGCGGTCGAGCGCGAAGGCGTGATGGGCTTCGTCGCCAAGCCCTACCGACCGGCGGAACTGGCGCGGCAAGTCCGCCGGGCCCTGGACTGGAACCAGACGCCGTCGTCGTCATGACTAACGGCTACTTCCCGTCGCCCATCGGCACCACGTCCGCTTCACCTTCGATCATCGTGGTGGCGTGCATCGCGCCGATGATCGCCCCGCTGCCGCCGCCGATCAGCAGGCCCAGCCAGCGGATCAGGCTCGACGCATCGTGCCCGACGGTTGCGCCAAGATAGCCAGAGCCGAAAAAACCCGCGATCACTCCGGGCAAGAAACCGATGACCGCGCCGATCAACATGCCGATGATGGCGCCCTTGATGATGCTGTTCACGAGCGATGCCTCCCGAGGGTTTCTCGCGGCGCGCGGAGCGGACGCGGACCCTGTGGGCCGGGCGCTGCGTCGCCGCTTCAATAGCTGGAGTTATTTCACGTCGCCGGTTTCCTTGCGGAGTTCCGCCAGGCGCGCCAGCAACTTCTTGGTCAGCTCGGCATATTCCGCCTTGCCGTAAAGATTTTCCCGTTCCCCCGGATCTTTCTCCAGGTCATATAGCTCGAATTCTTCCGGGTTCTCGAAGTAGTGGATCAGCTTGTAGCGTTCGGTCCGGATGCCACGGTTCGGCTTGACGCTGTGCGGCCCCGGAAACTCGTAATACTCGTAAAGCCAGTCATTGCGCCAGGCCGCTTGCGGGGCTTTGAACAGCGGCGCGAAGCTGCGCCCGTGCATCGCCTTGGGCGTGTCCGCGCCCGCTAGTGTCAGGACCGTGGGCGCGATGTCGATATTCAGCACCATCCGGTCGCAGAGCGTGCCCGCCTTGATGAGCTTCGGATACCGCACCAGCATCGGCACCCGGATCGACGGTTCGTGCATCAGCCGCTTGTCGTAACGGCCCCATTCGCCGTGGAAGAAGCCGTTGTCGGAGGTGAAGAGCACGGCGGTTTCATCGAGCTTGCCGAGCTTGCCGAGCGTATCGAGCACGCGGCCGACGTTCTCATCCACGGCCGTGATGGTCGCGTAGTAGTCCTTGACGAAGTCCAGCGAGGTCACGTCCTTGGCGTTGCCGATCTTGTTGTCGGCATCGTTGAACGCCTTGGGCTTGGCCGGATCGCCCTTCAGGCCCAGGTCGTAGGTGTCGGGCTTGGGAATCGTCACGTCCTTGAACAGGTCTTGGTGGCGCGGCGCGCGGTCCCAGCTGCGGTGTGGGGCCTTGAAGAACAGGAATAGCGCGAACGGCTTTTCGCGCTTCTTCTGGAGCCAGTCGAGGGCCTTGCCGGTGGTCACATCGTCCATGTAGCCTTCGTACAGCTGGTCCTTGCCGTCGGTCCCTTCGGCGATGCGCGGCTTCAAGTAGTTGCCCTGGCCGAGGAAACCGAAGTAATAATCCCAGGTACGGTCGCGCAGCGCGCCGGCCGTGTGCGATTTGCCGCAGAACGCGACCTCGTACCCGGCCTGGCGGAGCAAGTCGGGCAGGAACGGTGAATCCTTGTCGATGCGCCGATCTTTGTTGTCGATGACGCCGTTTGTATGCGAATACTGGCCAGTCAGCAGTGTGGCCCGGCTGGGAGCGCACAGCGAGTTCGTGACGAAGGCATTGCGAAAGCGAACGCCCTCGTGCGCCAGCCGGTCCATGTTCGGCGTCTTGATGATCTGGTTGCCGGCGCAGCTCAGGGCGTCGAAGCGCTGGTCGTCGGTCATCATGATGACCAGGTTCGGCCGCTCGGCGGCGCTTAGCAACGATGCGGGCCAGATCAGGGCCAGCCAGGCGCACAGCAGCCAGGCAAGTCGCGGCAGCATGTCAGTCTCCGTGAGTGCGAGTTTCGAGCGGTTTTCCGGTGGCCGAGATACCGACCAGTTCATTACAACGGTAAGGCCCGGCCCGGAGTGATTAACCCCACCCCGCCAGGAATATCCCATGAACGCGCCGCGCGTCACGGTCTACAGCTCGCTCGATTCGCAGTATCACCATGCTTTCCAGGTGTTTCTCGACCACACCGACCAGAAGACGAAGGCCCTCGCCTGGCTCGAAAACCGCCTGGCGTCACTGCCCGAGCGTCGCGTGCTGATCGACGCCGGCGCGGGTACGGGCCAGCTGACGGCGTGGGTGGGGGCATCCTTCGAGCGTGTCATCGCCATCGAGCCGAATGCCTCGCTGCGTGAAGACCTGCGCAAAAATTGCCCGCGTGCCGACATTTCCGGCGACCTGATACTCGCAGCCCAGCCCGCGCTGCCGGGCGATTTCGTGCTCTGCTCGCACGTCTTCTACTACCTGGAAGCCGATCAGTGGCTGGCTCACCTGGAGAAACTGGCCTCCTGGCTGTCGGAGCGCGGCGTGCTGGCGGTGGCTTTGCAGAACAGCGGCACCGATTGTCAGCGGATGATCCAGCACTTCTTGCAGCAGCGCTTCGACCTGGCAGCGCTCGGCCGCGAGTTCGAGCAACGGCACGGCAACGCCTTCGAGGTCCAGATCGACACCGTGGAAGCCTGGATCGCCACACCCGCCTTCGCCGAGGCGTATATCATCGCCGAGTTCATGCTGAACTTGCTGCCCATGCCCAACCCGCCCGAACGGCAAGCGGTGGAGGATTACGTCCGCAAGCATTTCCAGGACGGGCAAGGCGGCTATCGTTTTTCGTGCCACCAAGACTTTTTGCAGGTCCAGCGCCGCAAGTGATCGCACTCGCGCCCGAGAATGGAGGAGCAACCATGAAAGCCGATGAACTGCGTGCCATGCAGGCGCCGATCAAGGAACGCTATCGCAACGACCCCGCCGCCGCGAAGCTGACGCTGAAGGCCGAAGGTCAGGTCGGCGCGGAAGGCTTGACGTGCAAGGTCGCGACTGGCAAAGCGCTCGTCGAAGCGGGCCTACACCCTGCCACGGGCGGCGATGGTCTGTCCGCTTGCTCGGGCGACATGCTGCTGGAAGCGCTGGTCGCTTGCGCCGGCGTGACGTTGCGGGCGGTGGCCACGGCTCTCGAAGTGCCGTTGCGCGGCGGCAAAATTACCGCGGAAGGCGACCTCGATTTTCGCGGTACGCTCGGAGTGAGCAAGGAAACGCCCGTCGGCATCCAGGCGATTCGCATGCACTTCGCCCTGGACACCGACGCCACGGATGAACAACTCGAAACGCTACTGAAGCTGACCAAACGCTATTGCGTCATCTGGCAAACGTTGCAGCAATCTCCCACGCTGACCGCGTCCTACGCCAAGTCGAAATAGTTGTCGCAAACGTTTAGCCGCGAGCCGGTAGGCGAGCGCTCTGTCCACAGCGCTCGCCTACCGGCTCGCGGCTAAACTCCGTTAAAGTCCCAACTCTTTAAGTTGCTTCGCATCCACCGGGGCCGGCGCGCCGGTCATCAGGTCGCGCGCCTTCTGGTTCTTCGGGAACGCGATCACGTCACGGATGTTGTTGGTGCCGGTCAGCATCATCGCCCAGCGGTCCAGACCCAGCGCGATGCCGCCGTGCGGGGGCGCGCCGAACTTCAGCGCGTCCAGCAAGAAGCCGAAACGCGCCTTGGCCTGCTCCGGCGGCATGCCGAGGATCGAGAAGACCCGCGACTGCACCTCGGGGCTGTGAATACGGATGCTGCCGCCGCCGCATTCGTCGCCGTTGATGACCAGGTCGTATGCCTTGGCGCGCACGTTGGCCGTATCGCTTTCCAGCTTGGCCAGGTCCTCGTCCAGCGGCGCGGTGAACGGATGATGGTTCGCCGCCCAGCGCTGTTCTTCCTTGTCATAGGTGAACAACGGGAAGTCGATGACCCAGGCGATCTTGAATTTGCTCTTGTCGTTCGGATCATACAGACCTAGGTGCGCCGCAAGGTGAGCACGCAAATGGCCTAAAGATTGTTCAACGACATCTTGACTATCTGCCACGAACATCAGAAGGTCACCAGGTTCGGCCTGCATTCGTTCTCGAAGTCGATCAGCCAGCGCGCCAGTGAAAAACTTGCTCAAGGAACCGAGGCTATCGGCTTCGACCTTCGAGCTAATGAGTCCTTTTGCTGCAAAGTACGCTACAGTTTTTGGCAGATTGTCTAATTGCTTACGGCTGATTTTCGACGCCCCGCCTTTTGCGTTTAGCCCACGCACTTTTCCGCCCGATTCTAGCGCCGCACGAAAGGCTTGAAATTCTGTTTCTGCTGCCAGGTCACTGATATCGACGATCTCAAAATCGTAGCGCAGGTCCGGTTTGTCGCTGCCGTACTTCAGCATGGCATCGGCGTACTGCAAGCGCGGCAACGGCAGCGGAATCTCCACGCCGATGGTCTGCTGAAACACTGCCGCCGTCAGACCTTCGATAATCTCAAAGATGTGCTCCATCTCCACGAAGGACATCTCCAGGTCCAGCTGCGTGAACTCCGGCTGACGATTGGCCCGCAGGTCTTCGTCGCGCAGGCAGCGGGCGATCTGGA
>JAEUIF010001279.1 GCA_016795185.1 Planctomycetia bacterium
CTGCCGCCGGCGCTGCGTGGGGGCCTGTAACCCCCGACGTACTCCCAGATACCTGGCGAATCAGCACCCCGAATATAACAGCGCTACTTCGACAGCTTGAACTCCTCCGCCAGCCGGCGGAAGGCTGTCTCGTTGCGCAGGGCGTGGAAGGCCACATCGGTACGCACGGTGCGTTCCCAGAACAACTCGCGCGGCTTGGCGCCCATCTTCTCCAGGGCCTTGCGGAGGTTGGCCAGCGCCTGCGTTTGGTAGCCGCTGCGGAGGTCGCCCAGCAGCCGCAGGTCGCCGGCCTTGGCGGCGATCTCCTGGTCGGCACGGTGCATGGCCAGCGAATACAAGCGAGCCAGGTTGTAGAGCATGAAGGTGTTGTCCGGGCCGCGCTTCACTGCTTCCTCGGCGAGTGCCACGCCCTCGCGATGCCGACCGCCGATCTGGACGCGGCACAGCCCCAGGCCCACGAACGCCTCGCCGCCGATCTTGTCGTTCAGCTTGATGGCTTGCTCGAAGTCCCGCACCGCCAGCTTGGGGGCGTCGAGCGAGATCAGGTAGAGGATGCCGCGCTGTAGGTGCGTAGCGGCGCGCGGGTGGTTCTGGAACTCCGGTTCCTCCGGTGTCTCACCGTTCGACTGCGGTTTTTGCTTCTCCTTCTCCTCCGCTTCGGGCATCTGTAGGCCGCGCGTGTAGTCGTCCACCGCGCCCATGATGTTCGCCGTCTTGGCCTTGCACAGCCCGCGCACCACGAACAGGTTGAATTCCGGCTTCTCCACCGCCAGGTACTTGTCCAGCGAGGCAATGGCTTCCTCGTAACTCTGTTTCTTCGCGACCGGGTCTTTCTCCAGCTCCGCGATCTGGAAGTACGCCATGCCCCGGTAGCGGTGCGCCTTGGGGTAGTCCTTGAACGTCCGCAGGGCATCGTCGAAGGACTGCACTGCTTCCGGGAACTTACGGAAGCGGCGCAGCAACTCGCCGCGCTGCACGTGGTCCTCGGCGAGATCGACCGACTGCACGCCCGGCGGGTGGTGGGCGATGGCCGCCTCGTAATCCTTCAGGGCGGCCTGGAAGTCGCCCGTCTGCAAGGCGGTGCGGGCGCGGGTGCGATAGCCCTCGATGTACTTCGGCGCCAGTTCGATGGCCTTGCCGAAAAGTGTCAGGGCTTCACCATATTTTCTGGTCTGCCGACGGACCTCGCCCAACAGGGTGTAAGGTTGCAGGTTCTTCGGCCGCATCTTGATGGCTTCCTGCAAAACCGGCTCGGCCTCGGCGTACTTGGTCGGATCGAGCTCGCCCCAGCGAATCAGCAGCGTGGCGCGGTTATTCAGAATCGCGAAGCGCGTTTCATCGTCGGGCTGACTCTTCAAGACATTGTCGAAATCGCGGTTGGCGGTTTCCCAGTAACGCAGCGCCGCCGTGGGATTGCGGTGCCGTTCGCGCTCGCCGAGTTCGCCGCGCACGAAGCCCATGCCCACCGCCAGCCAGCCCAGGTTGGGGTTGAGCGTCCAGCAGTTGTCGAGGTGGGCTTCCGCCTGGGGATAGTTGCGCTGGCGAATCTGGCACAGTGCCAGGTAGTAGTGCGACCAGAAGTGCCGGGGGTCGCGGCGCACCGCGTCGGAGAACAGCAATACGGCTTCCTGTAGTTCCTTTTGCGCCGACACCTTCACCAGTTTGTACCGATCGACACCCAGGCGGAAGGAATCGAGGGCATCGGCCGGTTTGTCGGGCCGGGCCTGACGTGCCTGAGCGGCTTCCTCTTTGCGGCCCAGTCGGTTCAGGTAGCGTTCTGCCTGGTCGTGCCAGACCTGCGTCGGCGGCCGGAGTTCCTTGGCTCGCTTCAGGCAGGTCAGCGCGTATTCGAGCTTCGGTTTCGCCGCGTCGGCGGGCAGGTCGTCGGCCGCTTCCTCCTCGGCCTGGGCCAGCACCAGCAGCAGTTCGTAGCACTTGCCGGCGATGTCCTGCTTTTCGGTATCGCTGAAGTAACCGGCGGGAACGACCAGCGGCCCGGTCGCCTCGGGCGTACCGCCGAACTGCTGCAAGCCGTGCAGGGCGGCTTCGCGGAGCTTGCGGTAGTTCGCGGCCTGGTCGTAGGGCGTGAAGTCGGTTTCGCGGTAGAGGGCTTCCGGGTGGGCGACACCCAGTATGTCCTGCTTCTTGCGCTCCTGCGTGCCCTGGTTGGCCTGCGTGCGGAGGTCGTCGAGTTTCTTCTGTTCATCGGGATCGATGGCTTCTCCGCCGCGCCGACTGTCGGCCTGATCGAGCAGCGTCAGCGCTTGCGCATAATTCTGATTCTTGATGGCTTCTTCCGCCTGGCCGCCCAGGCTACTGACGTCCTTGAGCATGTTCTGCTGCCGGACGATGCGCTGGTTCTCCTGCTGCATCGCTCGATACTGGACGACGCCGAAGGCCGCGAAACCAATGACGGCCAGTGTCACGCCGACGAGTGCCGCGCTGAGGGCCTTGCGCCGCCGCGCGAACTTGATGGCCCGCTCCCAGGGCGAAGTCCGCCGGGCCTGGATCGGCTCACCGTCGAGGTAGCGGCGCAGGTCGTCGGCCAGTTCCTGGGCGCTGGCGTAGCGTTTGGCGATCTGCTTGTCGAGGGCCTTCAGGCAGATAGTTTCCAGATCGCGCGGCAGCTTGGGCCGCAGCTGGCCCGGCGGCACGGGCTCCTCGCCCAGCACCTGGCGCACGGTTTCCCAGGGCGTCTCGCCCTTGAACGGCGGCCGGCCGGTCAGGAACTCGTAGAGGATCGCGCCGAGGGCATAGACATCGGTCGGCGCGCCGACGGCGCGGATGTTGCCGCACGCCTGCTCCGGCGACATGTAGCTCGGCGTGCCCATGACCGCGCCGGTGCGCGTCTGGCCCGATTCCTCTTCGAGCTGCTTGGCCAGGCCGAAGTCGGTGATCTTGGGCGCGCCCTCCAGGGTGAGCAGCACGTTGGCGGGCTTCAGGTCGCGGTGAATGATGCCGGCCTGGTGCGCGGCGTGCATGGCCCGGCAGATCGCTTCGACCATTTCGGCCGACCAGCGGAAGGGCTGCGGGTTGCCGCCGAGCTTCTTGTCCAGCGGGCCGCCAGCCACGAACTCCAGCGAGAAGAAGGGCTGCCCGTTCTCCTCGCCGATCTCGTAAATCTGCACGATGCCGGGATGCTGCAAGCGGGCCACCGCTTCGGCCTCGCCGCGGAAGCGGCCGAGTTGATCGGCGCTGGCGTGCGCGCCGGCCAGGATCATCTTCAGCGCCACCATGCGCTTGAGCTTGACCTGCCAGGCTTTGTAGACCACGCCCATGCCGCCGCGCCCCAGTGTGCTGACCACTTCGTAGCCAGCCACCGCGCTGGGCTGCGCGGGCCGGGGTTTTCGACCCGTAGCGGGCGGCGGCGGCGCGGGCACGACCGGGGTATCGACGGTCGGCATATCGGAGGGAGTGCCTGACCTGGGCAACACGGCCGGCGGGGCGTCCACGGTCGGCTGCTCCGCCGTGCTGCCTGTAGGTGACCGCAGCGGCGATGGAATGTTGATGGTCATCAGCACGGAGGGCGTGGCCGGCGGTGCGTGCATCGAAACGGTGCGGGCGGATTGACTGTCCGAAAGCGGCGGCGCGGCACTGCCGTTGGCGGATGCGCCCGAATCGAGGGGCACCGGCTGGCTCGGCCCCGACGGCTGGCTGGGCAGCACCGGCGTCGCGCCGTTCGATGAGGGACCGACCAGCGGCGTCGGCGAGCCCAGGCTCTGGAACAGGGCGACGTGCAGCGAGAACTGCTGCTTCAACGCGCCGGCGTACTGCGGGAAGCGCTGCACGTACTCGTCGAGGTGGGGCCGTTCGCCGGTTTCCTCGCGCAGCACGACCTCGTTGTAAATCACGTCGAGCGCGCCTTCCTCGTCCGTGCGCAGGGCCGGGTGCTGGGACAGCAGCTGCTCGGCGGACGGCTTCTCGCCGCGCTGCCAGCGCAGCCGCTGCTCCTCGCAGACCAGGCGCAACAGGGCCGACGCGCTGACCTCGTCCGCGCTGAGTTGCCTTGGCAGCGAATCGATGGTCGGCTGCGACTGGCTGTCCGAAGCGGACGACGAGAACTCGGGGGTGAGGCTTTTCATGGTGCTGTTCCGGAGAGCGAAGGACTGCGGCGGGCCTCACTCGGTTTCAACGGCGTCGAGGCCGAGTTGCCCCGATAGACGATTCAGGGCGCGGGTCAGCTTCATGCGCAGGGCATCGGCGGTGCCGCCGAGTTCGTCGGCCAATTCCTGCCATTCGCGCCCCAGGGCGCGCTGCTCGACCAGGTAGTTTTCGTCCGGCGACAGCTGCCCGCGCATCTTCTGAAACAACTCCTTGGCGGCCACGATCTGGCTGGGCGTGGCCTGGTCGGCCGGCACGGCGTCCAGGGCCGGCTGGCCGTCGGCCATGACGCGGCGCTGGTCGCGCCGCTCGGCATGCTGGCCGCGGACATGGTCGCGCAGCCGGTTCTGCGCCATGGTGAGGAGCAGGTTCAGCATCTGCTTGGGGCTGTCGAGGTCGAACTGGCCGGCCTGCACGCGCACGAAGAAGTTGGCCATGACCGACTGGCAGACATCCACCGAATCCATGACGCGGCGCAGGCCGGGGTCCGTCAGCCGGACGCGAATGGCCCGGCGAATGGCCGGCTCGTACTCCCGCACCAGCGCGGCGGCGGCTTCCTCGTCGCCGGAGCGGACGCGGGCGAGCAATGCGCGAAACGACTGATCCGAACTCATGAGGGCGCTCTCTCGATGGGGGAGGCGACGGCGGGCGGAGTTTGTCAAAAGTACGTCGGGCTTTCCAGCCCGACACGCAGCGCCGGTGACGCACCGCGCGTCGGGTGCCATGCTTGGGCGGCTCTTGCCGGTGAACGGCATGGTATCGGTGTCACCGTCCAAGCATGGAGTCGCTGACACCAACATGCTTGGGCGGTGGCACTGGCTGTACCTGACCATCGGCGGTCGCCGCCCAAGCATGGCACCCGAAGCGTCGCGAACCGATACGAACCACCACCATTCAGGGCCAATGCTCACCGTGGCCGCACGTGAAACGGCCGGCCGGTGGTGGCGAATTCGTGGACCGTCTGGCCGGCGCGGTTGACTTCCATCACCTTCTGGATGTTCATGCAGGCCACTACCGTGTTGCCGTTGGGCAGGCGCACCGCGTGGCAGGCATCGCGCACCGGGACTTCCCAGTGGACCTTGCCGGTGCGGTCCACCTCCAGCACCTTGCCGGGGTTCATGATCGCTACCAGGAAGCGCCCGTTGGGCAGCGGCGAGACGCCGCCCCAGCCGCCGTTGTTGTTCAGCTGAATGGTCGTGACCTTCTTGCCGGCGGCGTCGAGTTCCAGCACCGTGCCGCGCCCGGAGATGCAGACGATGTTGCCGTTCGGCAGCTTGCTGGCGTCGTAGATGACGCCGCCGACGCCCGCGTTCGGGTTGTGCTGGTAGACCTGCTGGCCCTGCGGCGTGACTTCCATGACGGCGTTGTACGTGGCGATGAAGGTGTTGCCGTTGGGCAATCGCTGGCAGGCGACAGGGTTGCCGGTCACCTTGTACTTCCAGACCGTCTGGCCCTTCATGTCGCGCTCGGTGACCATCTGCGAATTGTGCTC
The DNA here is from genome assembly GCA_016795185.1 of Planctomycetia bacterium. Classification (GTDB taxonomy): domain Bacteria; phylum Planctomycetota; class Planctomycetia; order Gemmatales; family Gemmataceae; genus JAGVLI01. The sequence goes on from JAEUIF010001279.1 coordinate 5,594, forward strand.
GGCCACCAGCACCCGGCCGCCGGGCAGCACCTGGGCATCAATCGGGCCTTGCAGGTTGGGCATCTCCCAGCGGCTCTTGCCGTCGCGGCCGAACTCCCAGATGCGGTTGCCGGTGCCGTTGTTGCCGACCAGTTCGGAGACGAGCGTCAGGCCGAAGTAGCGACCGCCTTCTTCCAGGTTGCGCAGTTCCAGGGTCGGGCCGGCTTCCTGCCACCAGGCCAGCCAGGCTTCATGGCACTTCTTGCGGGCTTCCGCCGCGCCGTCGCCCAGCGAAGCGCCGGGGGCGCGCTCGGCGGCGACCTGTTGCAGCAGGCCCTCGGCCACGCTGGCGTATTCCACGTCGCCCTCGCCGATCAGGCCGACCAGCACTTCGACAGCGGGCTTGTCGCGCACGCTCAGCAGGCCCTGCGCCGCCCGCAGCCGGACGCGCGGCGATTCATCCTTGAGCAGCGCCCGCACGGCGGCGCAGTGCTCGGCCGTGCCGACGCGGGCCAGCACCAGGGCGGCGGCGGCGCGCTTGCCGGCATGCTTGTCGGCCAGGGCAGTGGTGAGGGCCGGATCGACCTGCGTCTCGCGGACGGCGAGCGCGCCCAGGGCCGTCAGCACCTCATCTTCCACGACGGCATCGTCGGCGAAGGGCAGATAGTCCAGCAGCACGGCCAGAGCTTCGGGAGCCGGCCGGCGCACCAGCAGGCGGACCACGGACGCGGGCAATGCCGGCCCGGGGCTGGCGGTGATGCGCTCGACGCAGATTTCCGCTCGGCGGGAAACCTCCAGCGCCGAGCCCTTCATGGCTTCGCGCAGGGAAGCCAGCGCGCCCGCGCCGAACTCCACCAGCCGTTGCGTGGCGTCCTCGCGCTCCTTGAACTTGTCGCTGTCGAGTTGCTTGATGAGCGTCTTGATCTGCTGCAAGTCGGCTTCGCGCAGCGTGCGCCGCTTGAGGAAGCCGAGCAGGGCGGCGGCGTCGCTGCCCAGGGCCTCCTTTTGCAGCAGGGCCTCGTCGTCCGCCGTCGAACCATCGTCTGGGGTGCGCGAGAACCGGCCGCCGAGCAGGCCGTGCATGGCGTAGCGGCGGACCTTCGCGTCCGGATCGACCAGCAGCTTGCGCACGGTTTCCCGCTGGTCCGGCAGGCCGCTGCGCCCCAGGACGCAGGCCGCCACGGCGCGCCGTGGCGCGAGTTTGTCGCGGGCCGCCGCTTCCAGCAGTGGATCGACCTTGCCCTGGCGCACGCCCAGCGCGCCGAGCCCTGTCAGCACCTCGTCCTCGACGCCTTCATCGGGCACACTGGCGCTGTAATCGAGCAGCAACGGCAGCGCTTCCGCCGGCTTGCGCTGCACCAGCAGCCGGACCACCGCCGAAATGACCGTGGGGCCGGGCGTTTTCTCAATGTCGTTCAGGCACTGCTGGGCGCGGGTGCGGATTTCCGGGTCGGCGCTCTTGGCGGCTTCGCGCAGGCGCGGCATGGCAGCCCAGCCCAGGGCGGTCAGCTTCTTCGCCGCCTCGGTGCGCGTGGCGAACTGATCGCTGCCGAGTTGCATCACCAGGGTGTCGATCTCGCGCCGCGAATCCTCGCCCGCGACCTGCCGCCGCAAGTAGGCCAGCAGGTCCGCCGGGTCATTGCCGACGCCCGCGGCCTTGAGCAACTCCTCGTCGGCGGTCACGGCCGGATCGTCGGCCGCCGGCGCGGATGCACCGCCCAGCAGCAGGCCCAGGACCACCAGCGCAGGCAGGACGATCAGAATGCGATAGGGCATCGGCGGGTTCTCCCGGTGGCAGACGGCAGGCAGCTTTCAGGATAACCGACGAGCCAGGGGACCGTTAGGATTTTTCGGGGATGTTACGGACAGGCCAGGTTCTGGGTCCGCCACTCTACCACGCGGGAGAGTGGCGGACCTGGCGGCTGGGTGGCACGTCCCTCGGTACTCCGAGGGCGTGCGAACCGCTCCCCACGCCCTCGGAGTACCGAGAGCGTGCCACCCCAAGTTGGACTGGCGCAGCCCGTCGCTTGATATGGCTCTCGAGGCTGCCACGGACGGCGACGGCCGATTCCAACTTGCGGGACGCGCAGCCCGCCCACTACAATAACCCAGCACCCGAACGTGCCTTCCGTGCCTCCGGGCCGGTGGCTCGTGCCGGTCGCGGCCGGCGGGAAACCGGCCCCGGCGCTCGGGCCATTCGGGGGAAGCGTGGCTTTCGCGGCTGCCAGCACTGAAGCGGGTCCGGCACGACGCCGGGTCGTCGTCCTCGGGGCGACGGGCTCCATCGGCGTCAGCTGTCTCGATGTCATCGCGCACCTGGGCGACCGCTTGCAGGCCGTCGGCCTCAGCGCCCATAGCAGCGGGGACGCCCTGCTGGAGCAAGCCCGGCGCTGCCAGCCGCGCTGGATCACGTTGACCGACCCGGAAGCCGCCCGCCGCTGCGACCGCGCAGCGCTCGACGGCTGCGAGTTGCTGGTCGGCGCGGACGGCATCCAGAAGATGGTGACCCATCCCGACGTGGATGTGGTGGTGACGGCCATCGTCGGCGCGGCGGGGTTGCACGGCACCTGGGCCGCCCTGGAAGCCGGCAAGACCGTGGCGGTGGCCAACAAGGAAACCCTGGTCATGGCCGGGCCACTGGTCATGGACCTGGCCCAGCGCCAGGGCGGCCGATTGCTGCCGGTGGACAGCGAGCACAGCGCCGTCTTTCAAGCGTTGGCTTCCGGCCGGGCCAGCGAGGTGGCCCGCGTGGTGCTGACCGGCAGCGGCGGGCCGTTTCGCGGCAAGACGACGGCCCAGCTGGCGAACGTGACGGTGGACGAGGCGCTGCGACATCCGACCTGGCGGATGGGACCGAAGATCACGGTCGATTCCGCCACGTTGATGAACAAGGCGCTGGAGATCATCGAGGCGCGCTGGCTGTTCGGCCTGCCGGCGGAGAAGATCGAGGTCATCATCCATCCGGAGTCGGTGATTCATTCCTTCGTCGAGTTCACCGATGGCTCCGTGCTTGCCCAGTTGTCGCCCCCCGACATGCGGTTGCCGATCCAGTACGCCCTGACCTGGCCGGAACGGGTGAGCGGCCCGACCCGGCGGCTCGACTGGCGCGAACTGTCCTGCTGGCGTTTCGAGCAGCCCGACCGGGAGACCTTCCCGGCGCTGGACCTGGGCCACGAAGTCGCCCGCCGCGGCGGCACCTGCGGCGCGGTGCTGAACGCCGCCAACGAGGCGGCGGTCGGCCGGTTCCTGAACGGCAGTTTGCGCTTCCTCGACATCGCGCGGGTCTGCCGCGCCGTCCTCGACCAACACAACTACAGCGCCCGGCCGACGCTCTCCGAATTGACGGCCGTCGATGCCTGGGCTCGACAGGAGGCAGATCGTTGGACCCACTAGAACGCTCCGAGCACATCACCGAGCGCGCGGCGCCCGCCCCCGTGGACCCCGTCCCGTCCGTGGACCAGGAACCCACCACGCTCGGCGCCTGGCTGGCGTACAACGGGCCGGTCCTGGGCATGATGCTGGCCGTCGTGCTGGCCGTGCTCTACGTCAAGGGCATCGACAAAGGTCTCGACGCGCTGCGCGTCGGCATTCTGCTGATCCTCGGCTTGGGCTTCGTGATCTTCATTCACGAACTCGGCCACTTCCTGACCGCCAAGTGGTGCGACGTCTACGTGGAAACGTTTAGCATCGGTTTCGGGCCGGCGCTGCCCGGCTGCCGCTTCCAGAAGGGTGAAACCACCTACATGATCGCCCTGTTTCCGCTGGGCGGTTACGTCAAGATGCTCGGCGAGGGCGAGAACGACGAGGACGACACCAACCCCCGCTCGTTCAAGAACAAGCCGGTCTGGCAGCGGATGATTATCATCTCGGCCGGCGTGGTCATGAATGTCATCCTCGGCGCGGTCTGCTTCATCTTCGTCTACATGGCGCACGGTGAACGGCAGCTGGTCGGGGCCATTGGCGCGGTCGAGTCCGGCTCGCCGGCCTGGGTCAAGGGCGCGAAATCGAGCGACGTGATCTATCGCATCGGCAAGTACGAGAACCCCTCCTTCAACGACCTCAAGGCGGCGGTGCCGCTGGCAGGCGCTGGCCCGCTGCCGTTCGCGTTCGGCCCGCCCGGCGGCAAGGACATCGTCCAGACCACCATCGAGCCGCGGCGCAGCAAGGACGACTCCTATCCGGTCATCGGCATCGCGCCGTCGTCGTCGCTCAAGCTGTTTGCCGGCGACCCCAACCTGGAGCGCAAGGGGCCGTACTACTACAACTCCGCCGCCAGCCGCGCGGAGCCGCCTTTCGCGTTCGGCGATGAGGTCATCGCCATGACTGACCCGGCCCACCCCAGCCAGGTCACTGAATTGCCGAAGAACCCGTACAATCCGCAATCGACTGGCCGCGACTACTTTGAGTTTCGCCGCCGCTTGCAGCAACTGGCGGGCCAGGAGGTGAAAGTCGTCGTCCAGCGCAAGGCCGACCCCAACGCGCCGAAGACCGACGAGCCGCCGGTCATGAAGTCGCAGGAAATCACGTTGCCGCCGCAATTCCACCACACGCTCGGCCTGCGCATGACGATGGGCCGCGTGGTGGCGGTGCGCCAGCTGGACGGTGCGCCCGCTTCACCCATCCAGTATCAGAATCAGGAAGTGGACGGGCAGAAGGTCGAGGGCGACACCATTCACGCCGTCGAGGTCGCCGAGGTCGGCGGCGTCCGCACCCGCTGGGTGGTGGACCGCAGCAACTGGCGGGACCAGGCCATCGCGCAGATTCTCACGGGCGTGGTGGAGCAAGACCTCGATCCGGTGCGGTTGCCTTACGAGCTGCGCCAGTGGGCCACGCGCACGCCGGCGCCCCGCCAGGTGCAGCTCACGATCAAGCGCAAGGTCCAGACCGATCCGAACTACAAGAAGACCTTCACGCTGCCCTGGGACGACGGCTTCCGGTTCGACAACGAAGTGTCGATGAACCTGTCAGCGCCAATCGCCCTGCCCGAGCTGGGCATCGCCTACCACGTCGAGACGACCGTCAAGGCGGTGCTGCCCAACTCGCCGGCCGCGCGCGCCGTGGGCACGGACGGCCAGCCCGCGCCGCTCAAGGAGCAGGACGTCATCAAGTCGATCTGGCGCTTTCAGACCAAGCCGGACGGCACGCTCGGCGAGGTCGCCAAGAAGCCGGTCGACCTGAAACAGCACCAGTGGGCCTTCGCCGAGTACAGCATCCAGTTCGAGGGTGCTGAGCACAAGCAGTTCAAGCTGCTGGTCGAGCGCGGCAAGGACACCTTTGAAGTCGTGCTCCAGGCCGAGGAGGAACGCGGCTGGCCGACCATCGACCGCGGTCTGGTGTTCGAGGCCGATCAGCACATCAAGAAGGCCCAGAACATCGGCGAAGCGGTGCAGATGGGCACGACCAAGACCGTGAACTTTATCAAGATGGTCTACCAGATGCTGCAAGGCATCGTCACCGGCCGGCTGGCCGTCGATAACATCGGCGGGCCGCTGATGATCGCCCACACCGGCTACAAGATCCTCGAATACGACATCTTCGATTTCATCCTGTTCCTGGGCATGATCAGCGTCAACCTGGCGGTGGTCAACTTCCTGCCGATCCCGGTCCTGGACGGTGGACACTTCGTCTTCCTGGTCTACGAGGGCTTGCGCGGCAAGCCGGCCTCGAAGAAGGTGCTGATCGCCACCACCTGGATCGGCCTGTGCCTGATCGTGTCGCTGATGCTGTTCGTGATCTTCATGGACGTGCATCGCTACTTCCTGTCCTGACGCCCGCCCGAAATGCCCCTCGCCCCTTGCGGGAGAGGGGTTGGGGTGAGGGGTCGCAGGCGTAATTGCTGGCATTTCCCCTCACCCCAACCCCTCTCCCGCAAGGGGCGAGGGGAGTTGCCTGTGCTGCCGTCGGAGGTTGCTCGATGATGCGGCGTCTGCTGCCGGGATTTCCTATCCGCCGTGCGCCGGCCGGGTGCGCGCTGGCGCTGCTGCTGGCGGCGGCCGCCCTCGCCCAATCCAACGGCGACGGCGACTGGAAGCTCGAACAGGTGACGCTCAAGAACGGGCGCAGCTACGGCGGACTGGTCCTGAAGGAGCCGGCGGACGAGGTCGTCTTCCAGATTGTGCGGCGTAAGCCCGGACGGGTGCCCGTGGTCTTCACGGCCACCTTCCCGCGCGGCGAGGTCAAGCGCCTCGACAAGCTCGCCGGCAAGGACCGCGACGAACTGGTCGCCCGCATCAACGCGCTGACCGCGGACGGCACGCCCGACGATCCGCGCTTGAAGTACCCGGAATTGAAGCCGGCGGTCTTCGTCGGTTCGGAGCGCAAGGATGGGCTGCGTTACGAATCGGACCACTTCGAGTTATTTTCCAACGCAGGCGAGGACGTGGTACGCCGCGCGGCGGCCCGCCTGGAGCAGATCTACGCCGCCTACGCCTTCCACCTGCCGCCCGTCAACCGGCCGGCCAAGCCCAACACCACCACGCGCATCTACCTGTTTCAGTCGCTGCCGGAATACCAGGCGGTCCTCAAGGGCCGCAACATCTTCAACCCGGCGTTCTACGACGCCTCGGCCAATGAGATCATTTGCGCGGCGGAACTGAAGCCCTTGACCCGTCAGCTCGAAGAGGTGCGCCGCCATCAGGCCGAGCAACTCGAACGCCTGAAGAAACAGGAAGCCGAGGTCGCCCGGCTGCCGAAAGGCGAGGTGCAGGAACGCGCCCGCCAGCAGTTGCAGGAGGCACGCCGCGAGTTGACCGTCGCCGCCGCCCGCAACGAGGAGCTATTCCGCGCCGCCACCCGGCAGCTGTTTCACTCGCTGTATCACGAAGCCTTTCACGCCTACCTGGCCAACTTCGTCTTCCCGCCGGACAAGGGCGAGGTGCCGCGCTGGCTCAACGAAGGACTGGCGCAAATTTTCGAGACGGCCATCACCGCAGGCAATGAGCTGAACGTCGGCCAGGTCGATCCAGCCCGTCTGGAGATGGCCAAAACGTTGGCCGGCAAGGACGGCCTGGTGCCGTTGACCGACCTGCTGCGGTCGAACGCGGCACAGTTCGTCGTGGCCCACGGCCAGGACCGCCAGGCCGCCGACCGCTACTACCTGACCGCCTGGGCGCTGATGCACTATCTGATGATCGAACGCAAGCTGCTCGGCAGCGCCGCCCTGGACGACTACCTCGCCGCGCTCAACGGCAAGCTCGACCCCGTCAAGGGCACCCGCGAACGCCCTGCCGACCCGCTCGAAGCCCTGAGCAAGCTAGCCGGCCAGCCCATCCCGCAGCTCGACAAGGAGCTGCGCGACTACATCCTCAAGCTGCAACCGTAAGGCGCGTAGGGTTCGCCGTGCGGGCATTTTAACCCATGAAAGGGCCAGCGTTCACGGTCCGCACAGCGGACCCTACGGGTATTGCAGCCGTAGTTCGTAGGGTCCGCTGTGCGGACCATTCAACCCGAGACAGCGCAAGTCAATCGCCTGAAGCCGGAACCACGAACCAGACGCTGGAGCGGTACGCTTTCACCGATTACAATTCACTCCATCACACTCCCTCATCGTTGCTCCCAGGAGCGCTGCCCATGAAGCCTGCCTGCCTGTGCGCCGTGCTGCTGAGCTTGTTGCTGGTCCTGCCGACGGCCCGGCCCGCCGATGGCCCCGACAAGAAGCCGGACGAGAAGCAGCGCTATGAATACCGCGACAAGCACGATCCGGACGGCATCGGCAAGTTTTACATGAAGCGCGAGATCGCGCACGTCATGGGCTTCCAGGCGGCCGGCTGGCTCGACCGCCCCGAGCGCGAGAAGGAAGAGCAGACCACCAAGATGATCGACGCCCTGAAGCTGCAACCCGGCGAGGTCATCGCCGACCTGGGCGCGGGCAGCGGCGCGATCACCTTCCGGCTCTGCGAGAAGGTGGGGCCGAAAGGCAAGGTCTACGCGGTCGACATCCAGAAAGAGATGATCGCCATTCTGCGCGAACGGGCGAAGCTAAAGAAGATCGCGAACATCGAGATCGTGCAGAACACAGAGACCGATCCCAAGCTGCCGGCCGACACGCTCGACCTGATCCTGATGGTCGATGTGTATCACGAACTGTCGCACCCCTACGAGATGACCGAGGCGCTGGTCAAGGCGCTGAAGCCGGGCGGCCGGCTGGTGCTGGTCGAGTTCAAGATGGAAGACCCGGACGTGCCGATCAAGCTGGTCCACAAGATGAGCGAAGTCCAGGTGAAGAAGGAAATGGCCCCGCACCCGCTCAAATGGGAAGAAACCATCGGCACGCTCTCCTGGCAGCACGTCATCGTCTTCAAGAAGGAAGCCAAGAAATAAAGCTGCGCCGCTTGCGGCTTCGCACGCCGAACCGCTCGCGGTTTCGCACGCCGCGCCAGAATTCCTGTCACACCCGCGAACATCCGCCGTTGGTGAGGGTGGAGCTTGACAGGTCTCGGATAATCCGGTCGGCACGGAACCGGAGGGAGCCCATGCGGCAAACGGCGGCACAGGCGGCGGAACCCATCACGATCATGTTCGCCCCGAACGGCTTTGTCGTCCGCCTGACGGGCGACATCGGGCCGGCGGTGGCACGGCAACTGCGGCAACAACTGACCTGGGTCGCCGCGCTCAGTCCGCGGCGACTGGTCCTGGACCTGTCCGAAGCCAAAGTCGTGGACCGGACGGCCCTCGACGTGCTGGCCGAGCTGCGCGGCAGTCTGGCGAAGCAGGGCGGCGAAGTGCGCCTGGCGGGGCTGACCGCGCGGGTGCGGACGGACCTCAAGGCCAGCAAGCTGCAACGCTTGTTCCGCATTTACCGCGACCTCCAGACCGCCGTCAGCTGGTGAAAAGTCCAGGACGGGTGCAAGAGTCATCTTGCTCAACCAGAGGTTTGGGTGCCATGCCCACGGCTTTGCGTGGGCATGGGAACCTTGCAAGCGTCTCATGCCCACGCAAAGCCGTGGGCATGGCACCCAGAAAACTAGCTATTGAGCAACAACTCCCTGGAGAATGCACCCGTGCGATGTCCAGGGTGTGGTTGCCTGAAGTACGTCCGGCTGGAAAGCCCGACGTACTGTGGCCGATCAAGTAAACTTCTCCCATCACCCGCGAACCGTTCGGTTCGCCCCGTTCTCGACGAGGACCAGTCATGAACTATCAGCTGATGCGCGCGGGGGATCGCTACCCCGCCGTGGGCGTGCTGCAAAAGCTGCTCAACCGCTCCGGCGAATCCTTGGTGGTGGACGGCGATTTCGGCAGTAAGACCCGCGAAGCCGTGAAGCGCTTTCAGCGCGGGCACGGCCTGAAGGCCGACGGCATCGTCGGCAAGGACACCTTCCCCCAGCTGATCGAAGGCTATGCCGGCGAGGACGAGTTGCACATCGTCGATTGCATCGACGTCTTCGACGAAAACTTCTGGACCGATGGGCAGCAGTGGGAGGACCAGGACATCCGCGGCGCGGGCGGCCGGCCGATCCTGCTCGGCGGCATGTCCAATGGCATCGAGCAAGCGATCTCAGACATCTGCCGGGCGGCGGCGGCCGGCAGCGTGTTCCTGCTCCGCTTCCACGGCCACGGCACCGGCGGCGTCGCCGGCATCTCGCTGGGCACCGGCGAGGTCGTCGGTGAGGGCTCGTACCTGACGCCCGACAGCGCCGACCAGTACGCCGCCAGCCTGGCCCGCTTGAAGCCGCTCTTCAGCCCCTACGGCTGCGTGCAGCTGATGCACTGTTCGACGGGCGCCGGGGCGCAGGGCCGACTGCTGCTGAAAAAGCTCGCCCGCGCCATCGGCGTGCCGGTGACGGCGGCGCTGCTGATACAGCGCGGCGGCAGCGGTGTGAACACCTTCGCCTGGGAAGGCCCAACGCAGACCGCTTTCCCGGATGGCAAGTCATTGAAGGAATGGTGCAAGAAGCTGCCGGACTTCGCGGCGATGAGCCTGCGCTGATTCGATCTCTGCCGACCGGGGCTCCGCACCTTGGCGATGCCGTCGTTGCGGCCGGGTGGCACGTCCCTCGGTACTCCGAGGGCGTGCGAGGGACTCGCTACTCGTCGGATGTGAAGTCGCTTCAGGGTTCATCACGCCCTCGGAGTACCGAGGGCGTGCCACCCGCCGGCTGTGATGCGGCACCGTCGTCCAGTGCCTGACGCTTGGCGCGCACGAAGGTCAGGTGATGTTCGAGGTGATCGATGGCTTTGCGGACCAGCTGTTCGAGCGTGCGTTCACCTTCCTTGCTGTGAACGCCCACGCGCTGCCAGGCATCCGGCGGCTGGGCGCGGAGGATGCGGGCCATCTGCCGGCGGATCGCGCCGACGCACGCGACTTCCTCCACCGCGTCGCGTGCGTCGAACGCCAGTGCCGCCGCGAAACGTTCGGGGTCGGCGAAGAGCAGCGTCGGCCGGTCCTCGGCGAGCACCCGCTTCATGCGGTCGGCGAACAGGGCTTCCGCGTCGGCGAGATGACACACCACTTCCAGGGTGCTCCACGTCCCCGCCACCGGACGCGCCCGCAGCGCCGCCGGCCCCAGGCCGCGAATCGCCTCGGCCAACGCTTCGGCCCCGGCCAGGTAGGCTTCGATCAGTGCGGCGGCGGTCATCGCGTCGGTCCACTGTCGGTGGATAATCAATACCGCCACATGTTCAGGAAGCGTTCCACCGCTTCGCGCCCGCCGGGACTGAAGCCCGCGAACTCCTCCTCGGTCAAGAGCCCGCTCCCGGAGCAGTCGGAACACTGTCCGCTAGCGTTCGTGATGGGCCGTCCCGGTGTCGGCGGAGAGCCGCGACCTCGGTCAGCACGCGCGGGGCCGCCCTGCACGGGGTGGCCACAATCGTTGGCTCGGCAAAGCGCGCCCCGCCGGTTACTTGGGTGCTGCCTGCCGGAGCACATGAAAACCGCCGAGTACGGTTTCCGGGGCATACTGGCCTTTCGCGTCCGCCACTTGATACGCTTTCAACTCGACGGAGTACAGACCCCGATCGGCTTCGCCCCACGTTCCCGTGATCGGTTTGACGCGGTACGACGCGGTGACCGTACGGCCAGCGCCCACGGGCTGCCCGACCAGTTCGGGGAACTGGGAGAAGCCGTTCGGTCCGACCACGCGCACACTGCCCAGCGCGATCGTATTCGGACGCAGGCCGGCCGGGGCGTCGAAAGTCACGACCAGGCTCACGTCGCCCGGCCCGCGCCGCGACACGTCAGGCGCCTTGACGAGTCGCGCCCGCGGCAGACCGGGGTCCGTCACCGCGACGTTCGCCGTGGCCGAGAGCGCCCCCAGCCGGGCCGTCACAGTCACCCGTCCGGCCCGCCGGGCGCGCAGCGTGCCGTCGGCGTCCACCGTCAGCACGGCGGGGTCGCTGCTCGTCCAGGCCACGGCCCGCGTCTGGTCCTGCGCCAGTCCCGCCTTGGACCGCGCGGTCGCGCGCGCGACCGCGCGGTCGCCCACGACCAATGCCTGCGCGGGCGCGTCCAGCGCCAGCGTCTCGGCCCCGCCGCCCGCCGCCGCAGCGCTGATGCGCACCTCGGCTTCGGTTCGTCCCCGGTGTGAGACGCGCAGCTCGTCAAAGACGGCTTCGGCTGGATTGCCGCCGCCGGCCGCGCTGCCGACCCAGAAGTGCTTGCCAGAGAAGGCAGGCATGACAATGCCCTTGTCCGTTGACTCCGCCAGGCGGCCATCCACGTACAGGGCCAGCTGTCGACCCGATTCCTTCCAGGTCACGGCGATGTGTCGCCAATCGCCCGCCTTCCACCCGGCTGCGGAGACGCCGACGCCACGTTCGACGTTCGCTTCGACGCCCGGCGTGGCCGGGTCATCGCCCCAGACCATGAGGCGCAGGTTGTTGGCTCCGTCGATCTGCACCAGCAGGCCGTTGTCGAAGGGCGCGCCGGCCTGGAAGAGTACGTGCGGCTTTCCCGCCTTGCCGTCCCAGGACGGGCGCAGCCAGAATTCCACCGTGCCGGCCTTCGGGTCGAGTATCCCTTCCCGGGCATAGCGTAGCTCGGCCCCGCCGCCGACCGTCACGCCTTGACCGACGACTCCTGGATTATAAGCCAGGCCTTTGGCCAGATCCGGGGCCTGCTTCGCCCTGTCCTCGGCGTTGCCCTCGAAATGGGCCAGGAAGGTCGTGTCGGCGTCGGCGGCCAAGGGCTCTGGCTCACGGCCGGCGCGTGACAGGCGAAAGCTGCCCAGCCGTGCGGCCGGCAGCGCCGCGCCGTTGCCAGTCCGCACGCGATCCGCGCGCAGCGCGACGGCGTAGACGGCGGCCGGTTCCTTGTCCCAGGTTCCGCCCGGGGCCGTCACCTGATACCGGGCGACACGGTACGAACGGCCGCCCGGTTCATGGCCGCCGACGAGCTTCACGGCCAACGGCTTGCCATCCGGCCCCGTGACTTCCAGGTCCGCATCGCCCAGGCTCGCCGTATCGATCTGGGTGGGGCTGCGGTACGCGACGCGCAGGACATGCTCCACCGCTTTCGGATCGGCGACGTCACCGGAGCATAGCTCCGCCGAGGCCGGCAGCGGGCGGCCCTGGGCGTCGTAACTCTGGAAGTCGAAGACGTACTTGAACCAGTTGTTCTGCCGCCCGTCCTCGTTGACGCCCGCGGCGCGCGGCAGGTGCGCGAAGTACCATTTCATGTAATCGAGGTGGTAGTCGGGGCCCTTCGACCAGGTGTCGCGCGAGACCTTCTTGCGGGTCAGGTCGAGCTTCGGATAGGCAAGGAAGCCGTCGGCCCAGCTGGTCACCACGCGCTTGTTGCCGTAGTCGTAATCGCCTTCGGCGTTGGCCGGCCAGTGACAGGTGCCCACGCCCGCGACCCCACCCGACTGCTTGTCGTTGGCGCTGAACTTCTCCCAGTGGTTCTGCGGCGCTTTCAGGTTCCAAGGCCCGTAGGCACGGTTCATCGTCGCTTCGGTGCGGTGGCTGGCGTCGTGCATCATTTCGGCCACGCCGCGTTCGTAGTTGAAGCCGTAGAAGGCGAACGGCCGCAGCGTCGGCACCTGCGGGTAGACCCCGCCGTTGATGAAGAACGCCCCCGGCCCCGCCATCGACGCCTCGTACAGGCCGAAGAAGTGGTCGCTGAAGACCCAGACCTCGTCCACCCGGCCATCGTCCACCAGCGGCGCGACGTGCTGCTCGCGCAGCAGGCGTGGATAGTCAGCCATGCCGCGCTCGCGCCAGCCCTTGTTCTGGCGCCGGTTGCGGACGTACTCCTCGACCGTGTAGCGGTGGCCGTCCTCCTGCGCGTAGATTTCGTTCAGGTTCCGCCACTCCACGATCTCGAAGCGGAGATAGCCGCCCGACGCGTACTCCATCGCCTCCTGGTACTCGGCGGCCAGCTTCGCCGGGTTGTTCCACTTGAAGACCTCGGACAGCCGGCGGTTACCCTCGGCGGGCACGAGCGGATCGTAGTTGAGGACCAGGACGCGCACTTGCAGCGGCGGGTTGTCCGGCGCGGCGCGGTGCGGGTTCCAGACCGGCACCGTGCCGGCGCCGCGGCCGGCGTTGGGCGGCGTGACATCGGCGGGCAGCAGGAGGCCGCTGACCAGCACGACCAGCACGGCCAGCACGACGAGCGGCAGGCGAGAGCGAAGCATGTGGGTAGCCTCTGAGGTTGTAGAGACGCCTGTGGGGCGACAGCGCGACGCCCATTCCCATAGTCGTATTCTGGCATACTTTCGCGGCGAATGCCGCGCGGCGCGCCCGACCGCCTTCAGATGGAAGACGAATCGGTGTTGCGGAACACCTCGAACGACGCCGACCGACCCGGCACGCACCGGAGCCAGACCTCCAGCCCCAGGTAGTCATCCGCACGATCCACGCCAGGCTTCGGATGCTCCAGGCTGATGTGTCCTGCCCACGTTCAACAATCGACCACGTTGACCGCCAGTCCGCCCTGGGAAGTCTCCTTATACTTCCCTTGCATGTCCACACCCGTCTGGCGCATGGTTTCGATGACGCGGTCGAGCGGCACCCGGTGCGTGCCGTCGCCGTGCAGCACCGCCAGCCGGGCCGCGTTGATGGCCTTGACGGCCCCCATCGTGTTGCGCTCGATGCACGGAATCTGCACCAGTCCGCCGATGGGGTCGCAGGTCAGGCCCAGGTTGTGTTCCATGCCGATCTCGGCCGCGTTCTCGATCTGCTCGTTGGTCCCGCCCAGCACGGCGGCCAGGCCGGCAGCGGCCATCGAGCAGGCCACGCCGACTTCCCCCTGGCAGCCCATCTCCGCCGCCGACAGCGACGCATTCCGCTTGTAGAGCATGCCGATGGCCCCCGCCGTCAGCAGGAAGGTCCGCACACCCACCGCATCCGCGCCCGGCACGAACCGCCGATAGTAGGCGAGCACGGCGGGGATGACGCCGGCCGCGCCGTTCGTCGGCGCGGTCACCACCCGGCCGCCCGCCGCGTTCTCTTCGTTCACGGCCAGGGCGAACAGGCTGACCCAGTCGAGATGCGCGAGCGGGTCGGCCGTCGTCGAGCGCGCGTGCAACCGGCGGGCAACCTGGCAGGCCCGTCGCCGCACGTTCAACCCGCCCGGCAGCACGCCTTCCGTCCGGCAGCCGCGCTCGATGCAGTCGTCCATCACGGCCCAAATGCGATCCAGGCCGGCATCGGTCTCGGCGGGCGGACGCCAGGCGGTCTCGTTCGCGCGCACCACGTCCGCGATGGACAGCCGGGCGCGCTGACCGATGTCGAGCAACTCGGCCGCCGAACTGAACGGATACGGCAGCGCACCGCCCGGCGGATTGCCGCCGCCCTGGCCCGCTGCCGCTTCCGCCTCGTTGACGACGAACCCGCCGCCCACCGAATAGTACAGCTCCTCGGCCAGCCGGTCGCCGGCCGCGTTGAACGCCGTCAACCGCATGCCGTTGGGATGACGGGGCAGAAACTCGTTATGGAATATCAGGTCGTCGGCCTCGTGAAACGGCACCTCCAGCCGGCCCGCCAACGAGAGCGTGTGCCCCGACCGTACTCGCTCGATAAGCGGTTCGACGCGATCCGGGTCCAGCGTATCGGGCCGTTCGCCGGAGAGACCGAGGATGACCGCTTTATCGGTGGCGTGTCCCCGGCCGGTGGCGGCCAGGGAGCCATACAGTTCGGTTTTTACCCGCCGCGTCTGCGTGAGCAGGTCCAGCGACTCCAGGGTGCGGGTGAAGCGCAGGGCGGCCCACATCGGCCCAACCGTATGCGAACTCGACGGTCCGATGCCGATCTTGAACAGGTCGAAAACGCTCAGCGACATGGTTCCCTGCCTCAAATTAGTGCGGCTTGCGGATGGATGGAGCCCCCAGCGCTCTGGTCCGCACAGCGACCCTACAGCATGTCGTAGGGTCCGCTGTGCGGACCGTTCCAGCCGGTCGCCAAATGCGTTAGGCTGGTGCGGCGAACCCAGGCGGAAACTCTGCGAAATCGTGATATCCGAACAACTCGACCTCCGCGCCATGTTCGCGAGCCAGGCGACGCAGGACGGCCAGGCTGGCACGCCGCTGCCCGTCGTCGTCGGCACGCTGCGCGGCCAGTACCGAAACCGGGTGCTCGTCGGTCGTCAGCTCCACCCGCAGGTAGTAGGCATCGCCGACGTGCAGCAGCCAGCGGTCGCCAGCACGAACCGCCACCCCGCAGTGTCCGAGCGTATGACCGAACAGCGGGACCAAAAACGCCTCAACCCCGGCCAGCAACGGCAGCGGACGCGCCTCGATCCCGAACCACCGCGCGGCCGATGGCGGGTACATCACCCAGCGCGGCCGGTGCGCGAACTGCGCTGCGGAGTATCGCCCGTGCCCGGACTCCAGCCGGGCCAGTTCTTCCGCCGACACATGCACCGCCGCCGCCGGGAAGTCGGCCAGCCCGCCAACGTGGTCCGGGTCGCCATGCGTGAGCACGATGTCGGTCACGTCGGCCGCCCGATACCCCAGCCGCTCTACTTGCCGCACCGCTGTCAAGGACTCATGAAACTGAAACCCCGCCGCGTCGATCACAGCCTGCCCGATGCGCTCGACCGGCCGCGCGACATCCTGCAAACCGATGCCCGTATCGATCAGGGCCAGCCGGCCGTCGTGTTCGAGCAGCAGGCAATGGCAAGCCGCCCGCGGCCCCGGCGGCACGTGCAGGATGCCACAGTTCAGGTGATGCACCTTCATCCGTCGCAGGTCCTCAGTCGGCGAAAGGTCTCGTTCAGGTGCGACCATTGTCGGCGACCAGCACCGCGAACGCCAGCCGCAGCCGGCACGTCGGACAGAACTTGTCGCGCTCGAGACAGGAACTTTCGACCGACCTGACGCGCTGTAGCGCGTTGACTGGCCGTCCCTCGTCCGGAGCGAGCCGATAGCCCCACCCACCGGGCACCATGAACTCCTCCAGCTCGCAACCTCGACACAACACGAGACACCGACCGCTCGGCAGGCGAAACTCGGTGAACACGGCGGCCGAGCCGAACCGGGCGACGGACTCTGGCCAACCGCCGCAAACGAAGCACGGCGTCACATCGCGGACTTCGAGAGGCGAGTAGCAGATCGGGCATTGCGCCTGCCCCACGGTAACGCCTCCTGGGCCGAATGATTTTGCTCAGCTAACCAAAAACTGGGTGGCACGTCCCTCGGTACTCCGAGGGACGTGCGAGCGGTGGGCCGCTCGATGGGAGTGAAGCGCTTCCGGGTTCATCACGCCCTCGGAGTACCGAGGGCGCGCCACCCGGCTGACCTGGGTCAAATTCCCCAAGGGTTGACATCGCGCCGCGTCGTCTCGCAATGGTGGAAGACGACGTAGTGCTGAGCCACAACCTCCCCCACCAGACTCTCAGCCAACTCGACACACGAAGGCTCCTGGCGACCAGCGGTCCAGGAGGACACGGCTTGTTCGACGAGCTTCGACAGGGATGCGATGAACGCTTGGCCCTCAGCATCACTCCGGCGAGGCCAAGCTTGTCGGTACTCAGCGTCCGGTGTGGCCATCACGCTTCCAAGGCATTCGACAAGGCGGTATGGGGATAGCTCGAACGGCTCACACCGTGGCGAGAACAGATACAGCACACTGGCGACGACGGA
>JAEUIF010001286.1 GCA_016795185.1 Planctomycetia bacterium
TTTCGATCATGCGGACTACAACTGAAAGCGGGCGAACACCTCGTCGAGCAGGCCGCCTAGAGCCGTTTCAACGACGTGCCGATGCACTTTCGCGAAGCTCGCCGCATTGGCCTGCGCCTCCGGCGCGGCTTCAGTCGACGCCGCCCAGTTGCCGAAGTGAGTGGTCTGGTGCGCACCGTCGATCTGATTGCCCTTCAGACTGGCGTGGTGCGAGTCGCGTGGCCGCAAATCGCCGGCCAGGTCGGCATTGACAGCGGTCAGTTTCAGGGCCGGCTCCTGCACCAATTCGGTGTGGGCCTGGCAGTGGCAGCAGCAACAACCGCTGACCAGGCTGGCCCCGCTGCCGCTGCCGCCGCCGCCGCTCGTGAGCGCCGCGCCGCCCGTCGGGGTGAACAGATCGGCCGCGGCCATATTGACATGATAGCCGATGTCCGCCAGGGAAGCGACCGTCACCCGGCTGGCCGGATTGGCCACCCGGCTGTTCAGCGCCGGCGACATCAACTCAGCGCCGAAGAGCGATTCGCGCCAGTGGCTGTCGTTGGAGCCCGGTCCCATGCTCGTTTCCAGCGGTACGCCGGCCTCGTTGCGGCCGAACAGCGCGTTGTACTCCGCCGTCGCCCGCGCACCGACGAACCGCGAATTGCTGGTGCCCGCGCCCTGAAGCAGTCCGAGCTGTGACCAGATGGTGCCGATGCCCAGAACGTGGCCCATCTCGTGCATGGCGACCGCGAACAGCTCGCCGTTGGTTTCCATCCGCGCCATGTCGGCGGTGTCGAACTGCATCACGCCGTGGATCGGCAGCCGCGAACCGGAACGCAGCGCGTCCGGACCCGCCTGGCCGAGAATGCCGAACTGACCGTCGATGGCCACGAAACGCACGTCGATGGAGACGTCGTCGACCACTCGCCCGTTGAAGGTCGCATCCGGCAGGTCGCCGACGATGATCTGCTCCCAGCGATCCGCCGCCGCGTTGAAGATGTTCGCCTGCGAGGCGGTCAGGCCGGAGAAGTTCAACTGGATGCTGAAGCCACCCGGAGCCGGGGCGGCCGGTGGCGGGGTCGGCGCGGGTGGTGACGGCGCGGGCGGCGTCACTGCGCCGGCCGGATCGATCTCCAGGTGATAGTGCGGATTCCGGACGCCCGACGCGGCGAAGACCCGCAGCACGTAGGTGCCTGGCCCGAGGTTGTTCAGGCTCAGTTGCTCGAAGTTGGCGGTGGTCGCGCTGCTCCGCAGCAGCGTGCCGGTGGAGCTGTACAGCCGGAACGACAGGTTACCGAGTGAATGGTCGAAATCGATCCGGGCGAAGTCGCTGGCGGTGCCGCGGGCGTTCATCGTGAAGCGGAAGTAATCGTTGCCGTCGGCCAGCACCAGGTCGTCGATGAAGCGCCGCTCGGTCAGCGTGCCGAGGTTGAAGGCCGTGGCGCGGGTGTCGTTGTTCTCGAAGACATCATCGCCGCGCTCACCGTCCACGGTCCAGCGATAGCTGCCCTGCACGCTGCCGGTGAAGTTGGTGACGCCGAAGTAGTAGCGTGCGCCGGCTTCGAGAGTGACGAACAGCTGGCTGTCGGTATTCGGGAAGGCGACGTCGTCGTTGAACTCCAGAAGCTGACCAGCGCTGTCGAAAACGCCCAGGACTGGATCGAGATTGCTGCTCGGCGTAGTCACCGCGAGGCGGTACAGACCGGTGGTCGGCGCGACGAAGGTGTAAAAATCTTCTTCGTTCTGGGTGATGGAGGCGGTGCCAGTGGCGTCGCCATTGGCATTCAGCGAGACACGGACGGCATTGCTCGGCGGCGCGATGAACTCCGGCGGCGCGCCGAACCACGACGGCGTCAGACGGTCTTCCAGAATTTCCAGGGCCGGCTTCACGAACTGGCTGCGGCAGCTTTGCGAGCGGACGGTTGCTTGCGACACGCGCCGAAAGCCGAACATGTGGTGCTCCTCGAATGGGTCGGCCCCGATGGGCGGTGGTGCTGAGTGATCTCGATTGGCTTGCTCAGCAGTCTAAACGCAGGGAAAGGAGTTTCCGGACAGCGGCGTTCGCACGGTTGGCAGGCTGGATGATTCCGACCGCGCGTCTCGCCGCCATCGTATACACACGAGGTCGGCGGTTGTGACCGATGTCGTCGATCTCGATTCGGAAACTAAGGGC
>JAEUIF010001333.1 GCA_016795185.1 Planctomycetia bacterium
GCGCGGCCTGGGCCTGACCGTGGCGGCGACCGGCTTGCTGGTGCTGGCCCTCTGGCTGGTGGCCCGCGCACGCCGCCGGTGCCTGCGCTGGCTGGAAGCCTCGCACGCCCGGCTGCACTGGCTGAAGCTGCTCGACATTGACCTGCGCACCCACGTTTTCCACCTGGAAGCCGGGCTGGTCGGGCTGCTGGCCTGGATTTCCTGGCTGGGCGGCATCTATGTCTGGGCGACATTCGTGCTGTCGCAGTTTCCGTACACGCATCCCTGGGGCGACGCGCTCGGCATTTACCTGGAATCCCTGGTCAGCGGCCTGGCCTTCGGCGTGATCGACGCCCTGCCCGGCCTGGGTATGGTGCTGGCCATCTTCCTGGTGACGCGCTTCCTGGTGCGCCTGCTCGCCAACCTGTTCTTGCAGATCGAAGGCGGCCACATCCGGGTGGACTGGCTGCTGCCCGAAACCGCCCGCGCCACCCGCCGACTCTTCGTGGTGCTGGCCTGGCTGTTCGCCGTCACGGTCGCCTATCCGTACCTGCCCGGCTCCGACAGTGAGGCGTTCAAGGGGCTGAGCGTGCTGGTCGGCCTGATGATCTCGCTCGGCTCGGCGGGCGTCGTGAATCAGGTGATGAGCGGGTTCGTCGTCCTCTACGCGCGGGCGATCCGCACCGGGGACTACGTGCGCATCGGCGAGGTCGAGGGCGTCGTCACCGAACTGGGCACGCTGTCCACCAAGGTCGTGACCCGGCGCAAGGAAGAGATCACGATTCCCAACGCCCTGGTGATCGGCACCAGCACGATCAACTACTCGCGGCTGGCCAACGCCGACGGCGCGATCGTCGCGACCACGGTGACCATCGGCTACGACGCACCCTGGCGGCAGGTCCACGCCCTGTTGCTGCTCGCCGCCGAGCGGACGCCGGGCGTCCGCAAGCAGCCGCGCCCGAGCATCATGCAGAAGGCACTGGCCGATTTCTACGTCGAGTACGTGCTGCTGTTCGCGATCGACCGGCCCGAGGACCGCCTGCCGATCCTCTCCGACCTGCACGCGCAAATTCAGGACGCCTTCAACGAGTTCGGCGTACAGATCATGTCGCCCCACTTCGAGAAGCAGCCGGAAAAGCCGGTGCTGTCGCCGGCCGAACGCTGGCACGCGCCGCCGGCGGCGGCTCCTGATCGCGCCCCTTCTCCCTGACGCACGACCAAGGAACTTGTTGCTCGATGAAAGTACAACTGGGTGCCAGGCCCACGGCTTGGCGTGGGCATGGAGAACTCACAGGCTTCCCATGCCCACGCCAAGCCGTGGGCATGGCACCCAACGCACGCACCCTCGACTGGATGTCATCCTGGAATCCGGCCGACGAATCCATTTCTTGAATAGCTGACAGCTATCAGCCAATAGCTGTCAGCTATTCTTGACTTGTTTCGCGAACACTTTCAGGGTGCGTGGAAGTTTGTGGATTGCCGCCCAGTATGGTTGCCTACTTCGACGAGTTCGGCTGCTGCATCCGCACCAGCAGCCATTGCTGGGTGCGGTCCTTGCCGAAGTGGACCAGCACCGGCGTCTGGTCGTGCGTCAGGTTGTAGACGCCCGTTTCAAAGACGCGGTCGGCCTTCTTGCCGATGGTCCAGGCGGCGCGCTGCGTCTTCTTGTCGATCGAGCCATAGACCGGCGTGGTGGTGTCCATCAGGCCGTCGTAGTAGTTGCCGCGCATGGTGCCGGCCTGGTTCGCCGCCAGCTGGAAGATGTTGTTCGAGGTCTTCTCCTCGCCCTGCACCAGCGCGAACACGCCGAACGATTGCCATTGGTCCGTGGCCGGCGGATTGGCTTGCTGGCCCTGGGTGGCGAGCGTGGTGGCCTGCTCGGCGTACTGCTCGGCGGTGCCGGCGTCCGTGCCGTTCACGTAGACGTTGTTGTTCTGGTAGACGATGGTATTGCCGTAGTCGTAGTAGACGGGCAGTTCGGCCGTATTCCACCAGAGGTTGGACAGCGTCGCCCAGGTCGCCACGCTCCAGGCATCCACGCCCACGGCCCAGGCCGCCGGCCGCCACGCCGCCGGGTGCCCGACCCACCAGTTGCCGCGGAACGCGCCGTAATAGCCGAAGTTGGTGCGCACATAGCCGGCGCGGGTCGTCATGGTGCCGTGCGACCAGTAGGCCGTGCTATGGCCGGCCGCCACACCGCCGAACGAGGAATACCGGGATAGCCCGCCGTCGGTCGGGAAGTGGTCCCAGGCGGCAGCGCCCCGGCTGGCTGAACTATAGCTGCGTCCGTCCGGGCCAGTAATCGTGGTGTCGCGCCCGCGCCCGGCCGCGCCGCCCCAGGGCGTGACCGCCGCGCCGCGATAACCCTCGGTGGAGATGGACCCGCCGCGCGAGCCGTCCCAGGTGCGGTCGTAGGTGCCGCCCGCCGCCGCGCCGCGCGAGCCCCAGACCGCGCCGCCGCTGCGGGAGCCCGAAAAATCATCGGTGTGATAGCCGCCCCAGCCGCTGGTGCGCGCCCCGCCGAAGCTGTCGCTCCGGAAGCCGCCAAAACTATCGCCGCGATAGCCGCCAAAACTGTCGGCATGGTAGCCGCCAAAGCTGCCGCCGCGAAAACCGCCGAAGCCCCGCCCGTCCGCCTCGCAGTTGACGACCAGCAGGCCCAGCAGGATGACGCCAAAACGAGCCGTATGAGCACTCATGGAAAGCCTTCCTTTCCGGTCGAAGTCTCGAACGAGGTTCCCCTCTCCCCTTGCG
>JAEUIF010001341.1 GCA_016795185.1 Planctomycetia bacterium
AACAGGAGTTTGGGAACCAGGTTTTTTGGTTGCGCTATTGGCGCAGCGATCAGTAATTGAAGCACCCAATGCGAACGGCCCGCGAAGAACTGATTCTTCGCGGGCCGTTCGCATTGGTGTTCGCTTGTTTCGCCGAAATTACCAGGCGTACTTGCCGTAGGGGCAGTAGCTCACCGGATACCAGCAGTGGTCCGGGGCGCACCAGTAGTAGTAGCTGGCGACGCTCGGGCACCAGTAGGTGTTGCAACCGAACTTGGCGTTCCAGTTGCTATGCGACCAGTGGGCATGGTTGAAGCCCTTGTAGCTGTAGCCGAACTGCTGCTTGACGCCGAAGTTCAGGTGGTAGTTGTGAAACTTGCCGGTTTGCACCAACTGCTGCTTGTTATTGAAGTTCCCCAGATGGACGAAGTTCGGTTGGTGATTCTGGTGAACCTGTGCGGGCTTGTGGTGCTGGTGGTGGTTGCCCTGGTGGTGGTTGCCTTTCTTGTCCGCCGCATTCGCCGCCGCCGTCAAACTCGCCAGCACCGCCACGCTCAGCATGAACTTCTTCACGGCAAACCTCATCTTTGGCCTTCCGGCCGTTCGTCTTATCCGGGTCTTGCCCCCCTTTCCACTAGGGGAAGCTTGTTGTCCTCTCCGCACTCTTATTCCGAGCAGCGAATCGGCTGTGACTGAGGTTTCCTGGAAATGAAAAGGCCCCGGACGATGGAGCGTCCGGGGCCTGGTACGGTGCGAAGCCGCGAGCGGCGCGACTCTATTCCTTGAAGCGCATGCGGCGGAAGGTGATCTCGCCGAACTCGGCGCGGATGCCGAACGGTGTGGCGGCCTCGCCGGGCTTGGCCGAGCGCTGCGTCTCGCCATTGTTTTTGAACTCGGCCTTGTCGCCGGCGATGATGATCTCGAACTGGTTCCATTCACCTTCCTTGAGGTTCTTCACGCCCTTGGGAGTGATGTCGAACTTCTGCCCGCGAATGAACAGGTCGTTGTTGCAGCCCTTGCCCGGAAGGTACTCAAACTTGATATGCACGTCCTTGAACTGCTTGGCCGTCTCGATGGTCACGTCGCCCTTCACCTTGGGATCGATGACCAGTTTCTCGTCCATGACGACGAAGCGCTTGCCGTAGGCTTCATCCTTCTTGTCGAGCGCTTCGCCGCCCTTCTTGGTCTTCCAGCCAGTCAAGTCCTTGCCGTTGAAGAGCAGGGTGAAGCCGGCTTCAGGCTTGAAATCGTCCGCGCCGGCGCTGCGGGGGCCGGTGCCCAGGAGCGTTAGACCAACCAGGAGGAAGCCGCCGGAGAGCAGTCGCATGGCACACCTCGGAGCGTGGGGTAGTGGTGGGACGCCGCTCGCGCGGCGCAATGGACTTCATCTATCGTGCAAGCGTAGGGCGTTTGCAAGGAATTTTAGGCGGGGGCAGTCGGCCGTTCGTAGGTCCGCCTTCAGGCGGCGAGTCGCTCGACCGCCTGAAGGCGGAACTACGAACGGAAACGCCCGTGTCGGTGATTTCTCGGCCAGGCTGACTGGCCTCCCGGCCGCGTATTCGCTATATTACGGGCTTTGACCACCATCGATGCGCGCCGCTTCGGGCGGGCGCTTTTATTCCAGCGAGGCAGTCATGGCGCCTAAGAAAGGTCAAGGCTCGGTCAAGAACGGTCGCGAATCGCACAGCCAGCGACTGGGCGTCAAGGTGTTCGCGGGCGAACAGATCAACGCCGGCGGCATCATCATCCGCCAGCGCGGCACGAAATGGCACCCCGGCCTGAACGTCGGCCGCGGCAAGGACGACACCCTGTTTGCCCTGGCCGCCGGCATCGTCAAGTTCGACCAGAACGGCCGGCGCGTCAACGTGGTCGCCGCCAGCGCGAATTAGCTGCCAGGCAGAGCCTCTGCGTAGGTCAGGCTTTTCAGCCTGACGGAAGCGGCAAACCGCCGGCGCTTCCGTCAGGCTGGAAAGCCTGACCTACGTCCTTTCCCCCCTCCACCAACTGCATCGCGTCATTGCGGAGGGCTCGCTTGCTGCATCCGGGTTCAAATTCTATACTGGCTATGGGAAATCGCTCGCGCTGGCTGTACAGCGCTGGTCCTTTGCCACTTGCCGGACCCGGAAACCGTTGAGGTGGACATGGCCTCCGAGAAGCCGCCCTTCCTGGCTGCCATTCCCAGTCATCTGGCCCACGTCAACGGCATCCGGGCGTTCCTGGTCTCGGTGTGCAAGGTCTACAGCATCGAAACCGAAGTCGTGGATGCCCTGGCTTTGGCCGTCCACGAAGCCATCACCAACATCATCCGCCATTCGCATCACCACCACGAAGAACTGCGCGTCGAGATGCACATCTTCCCCAGGGAAGACTGCCTCGAAATCCACCTCCTCGACGAAGGCCCGACTTTCGACATCACGCAGGTGCCCGAACTGGACCCCGCTGAGTTGCGTGTCGGCGGTCGGGGCGTGTTTCTGATTCGTACCATTCTCGACGAGGCGAGCACCATGCCGCGGCCGAGCGGGCGGGGCAACATTCTGCGACTCGTCAAGCGCTGCACGCCGAAAGCCCCCATGCCGAGCGACGGTTGAACTGTCTTGCGCTGACTGTTCGCGCCGCTGATGATATCCCGCGCGCCTGCTGCGAGTGCTGGCCCGCGCGCGGCCGGACTGTCGAGAAAGGGGGCCGCGGATGGTCCCTGGATTCCGTGCGGAATTCCCTAATCTCGGTCGCTTTCCCCGTCGATACAGAAAATGGCAGCCACAAGTGAGCAACTGAACAGTGCTCACGCGGAAGCCGGCGAGCACCGCCGGGCTGGCCCCAGGTCGCTCCGTGGGGCGGCTGCCGGTGTCCGGGGAGGCGGACGCCGCGTCAAAATCCAAAGGTTTTCCCAAAACCCGGTGGAATCTTCCCGCACCCGCAAGGTACGGCTGCCACGATCCCGTCTGGACGGCGGCCGAGGTTGATTCCGCTCAGCACCATTCCCTAGAATGAGCCTGTCGTCGAGGACCCACGTCCGTCCCCATCCGCGCCGACAGGGGAGAACGTTCATGCAGACCCATCAAGCCAGCAGCGTCCGGGGCCCCCGGGCCGCCGTCAAGCATGGCTGGAGCGAAGTCGCCGCCTTCTCGCTGTCCCACGCGGACGAATCAACCGAGGACGCAGTGCCCCGCGTGGATGATCCGGGAGTCCGTTCCGAACTCGTGCGCCGCGTGCGGCGCGAGATCGCGGCGGGTACTTATGACACGCCGGAGAAGTTTGAGGCGGCGCTGGAGCGGATGCTGGATGATTTGGACTGAGAGCTACCGGACAAAACAGGTAGGGTCCGCGGTGCGGACCACTAAACCACAAAAATTACAATGGTTTAGTGGTCCGCACAGCGGACCCTACGGGAGTTTTATCCGCCAACAGAGAACTCAATCGCCCAAGAGGTTCGGCACTTCGTCGCGCAACAACTTGATTTCGTTGTGCGTGTCCCCCAGGTAGGTGAGCAAGCGCAGGTCGTCGCGCGTCACCGCGCCGCCGGTGAACAGCCAGGCGCGGATACGGAATAGCTTGTACAGCTTCACCAGCTTCCGGTCGCTGACGAAAATGTTGTGCTGGCGGACCAGCGATTTGACCATGCGCTCGAAGTCGCGAAAGACCTCGGCCGGGAAGTACAGCTGCCGGTCGTTCTGCTCGTCGTTGTTCTTGTCGCGCTGCTTGCGGGCGAAGAGCAGCGTCAGGTAGCGATTGGCCTTGAGGAAGTCTTCCAGCGAAGCCTGGCCTTCGACCCAGGGCTTCTGGTTGAGGTTCTTGAACACTTCGGACTGCAAGCCGGCGTCGATCAGTTCGGTGAAGTGCTGTTCCTGCACCGAGCGGCTTTCCACCTTGAGCACGAAGCGGTCCTTCAGGGCGGCAAGTTCGCCCTGTTCGGGCACCTCGTTGGTGGCGGCGAACAGCACGCGCAGCCGGACGGGTTGCGGCACACCGTCCTGGTAGAACTTGCGCTCGTTGATGATGGTTAGCAGGATGTTGAGGATCGCCGAGTTCGACTTGAAGATCTCATCGAGGAAGGCCAGTCGGGCCGTGGGCAGCTTGCCTTGCTCGCGGCGAATATAGCGGCCCTCGCGCAGCAAGCTGATGTCGATGGGGCCGATGATCTCCGACGGCTCCGTGAAGCGCGTCAGCATGTACTCGAAATAGTCTTCGTCGTTCAGGCCGAGGGCGTCCTTGAACTTCAGGACGAGATCGGACTTGGCGGTGCCGGGCGGGCCGACCAGCAGCAGCGGTTCCTGAGCGATGGCGGCCACGGTCATCAGGTCGATGATGTCCTGCTTGGCGACGAAGAAACGGCCGAGCGATTGCCGGAAGCGGTTGAGGCGCTTGCGCAGCTCTTCCGCCTCGGCTTGCAGGTCGGGTAAAGACCATTCTTCGAGGTGGTTGGTCAGCGTCTGGGCAGTCGATTGGGTCACGTATCATTCCCTCAATTCAAGCGGCCTGGCAAGACTCTCGTAGGGTCCGCTGTGCGGACCACGAACCTATCAGAGATGCGGTGGTCCGCACAGCGGACCCTACGAATGGTCCGCACAGCGGACCCTACAAATGGTCCGCACAGCGGACCCTACGAATGGTCCGCACAGCGGACCCTACGAATGGTCCGCACAGCGGACCCTACAAATGGTCCGCACAGCGGACCCTACA
>JAEUIF010001374.1 GCA_016795185.1 Planctomycetia bacterium
CGGTCCGGAAGGCATGCTCTACTGCCTGGCCGTCACCGACGGTAAGGTGATCTGGAAGATCGACACGAGGGCGAAGTTCGGCTTCATTCCGAACTTCTTCGGTGTCGGCAGCACGCCGGTGATTGAGGGCGACCTGCTCATTGCGCAAGTCGGCGGCAGCCCGCCCATCGACCATGATCCCAAGGACGGGCCGCTGATCTACGTCCGCCAGCAGGCCATCACCAGCAACGGCACGGCGGTCGTCGCCTTTGACAAGTACACCGGCCAGGTGAAGTGGTCGGCCGGCGACGAATTGGCCAGCTACGCGGGGCCAGTGCTGGCGACCATCGACGGCCGCCGCTGGTGCTTCGTCTTCGCGCGCGGCGGGCTGCTCGGCCTGAACCCGACGAACGGCAAGGTCGATTTCCATTACCCCTGGCGCTCGCCGCTGCTGGAGAGCGTCAACGCCAGCAACCCGCTGGTCGTCGGCGACCGCGTGCTGATCTCCGAGTGCTACAGCATCTACGGCGCGCTGCTGAAAGTGAAACCCGGCGGCTACGAAGTGCTCTGGAAAGACGAGGAGCGGTCGCGCAAGCCGCGCTTCGCTTGCCACTGGATGACGCCGATCCACCACAACGGCTACGTCTACGCTTGCAGCGGCCGACACGAGAACCAGGCGCTCTTGCACTGCACGGAGCTGGCCACCGGCAAGCAGACATGGGGCGAGCGGGGTCTGTCGCGTTCATCGCTGCTGATGGTCGATGGCCACTTCGTCTGCCTCGACGAGCGCGGCGAACTGCTGCTGCTCAAGGTCAACCCGGAGAAGTACGAGGAAGTCTCGCGCATGGCGCTGAACCAGGACGGTGAGCAAGCGTTGCTCAAATTCCCCTGCTGGGCCGCGCCGATCCTATCGCACGGCTTGCTCTACGTGCGCGGCCGGGACCGGCTGGTCTGTCTGGAGATGCTCCCGGAGAAGAAGTAAGCGATCGAAGTTCATGGTTCCGCCCGCGGGCGGAACCATGAACGCGCGGCGACCAGCCTTGGAGCGACGGCTTCGCCGGCAGGATTGGAACTGACATGGGTAGCGTCCGCTTCGCCTGCGCGTGCGGGCAATTCTCGTTTCTGGATTCGACCGACAATCGCTCGTACGTCGCACACTTCATTCCGGACCAGGACTGGGACCGGTACTGGACGGCGATTGACGACGCGGTCGAAACCTCCGGCCCGACCGCGGCGGAAAAGGCCGCCGCCAGCATGGCCCTGCGCCGCTACCGCGCGCGGCTGCTCTGGCAGTGCCCCGTCTGCGGTTCGCTATACGTGGAGGACGAGAGCGGCCAGCCACGCCGTTTCGTGCCCGAAGCCGCGACGGTGCCGCGCCGCCTGTTGCAACGCGAGCCCTGATGCCAGGAACACGGAATATAGTTGCTCAGGGCAAAGTCCATCGGGGTGCGCTGTCCAGGGCTCTGCCTGGGCATGGCGCACCCAAGCCTCACGAGAGGATGCGGTCTCTCGCGCCTCTGCACCGCCGGACATTATTCAAGGGCGCAAAGTAACAGCACGCGGCCCGCGGTCGAGTATCGACCGCGGGCCGCGTGCTG
>JAEUIF010001379.1 GCA_016795185.1 Planctomycetia bacterium
TTGCGGGAGAGGGGTAGGGGTGAGGGGTAGCTGGATGCAGGCTGGACCGATGCGCTCTACCCCTCACCCCTACCCCTCTCCCGCAAGGGGAGAGGGGCGATGGGCTACTTGCCCGTCTTGACGCGCGCCACCTTGACCGGCTCGGCGTCGGGGATGTTGCTGCCGCCGACGGAACGGTGCGTCGAGCGCCAGAGGAACTCGTCGTCACTCAGGCGGGTGATGAGGTTGGTCGCCGAGGTTTCCCGGCCGTCGGGCAGGACGCCGAGAGCATCGAGCACCCAGCGGTTGCCGTCGCGGAACCAGAGCGCCTGGCCGTGGCCGCCGTCGTCGTCGTGCAGCCAGGAACGCAGCCGGCCGCTCTGCGGGTCCCAGGCGATGGTCTGCGTGCCCGAGGCCACGACCTTGCCGCCTTCCTTCGCGCTGAACTGCTGAAGGATGCGGGTCCGTTTCGCGTTCCATTCGTAGCTCATGGCGATTTCGCGGTCCTTCGCCTTGGCGGCCCAGTTGCCGATCAGCCAGGCGAGGTCTTCGAGCTTGTCCTCGGCCGCGCCGGTTTCGTGAACGCTGGCCAGCTTCCATTTGCCGTCCTCGCGGACGTGCAGCACGCTGTAACGAGTGGCGGTCGGCAGTTCCGCGCCGGCCGGCTTCAGCCGCAGGATGCCTTCCTCGATGGCCGTGTCCCGCGACGGAAAACGCAGCGAACGTACTTCCACTTCGACGCGCGCCTTGGGCTTGGCCTTGAACAGCTCGGTATAGGCTTTCTCCAGGGCGGCCCGGCCGCGGATCGCCGTACCACCGTCCTCGCGGTATTCGCCCTGCTCGGTCCACAGGGCGGCCAGCGCCTTGGCGTCGCCCTTCTCGAAGGCTTGCACGAACTCCGCCGTGCTCTGGCGCAGGGCCGCGCGGTCGGCTTCGCGCTCCTTGTCGTCCGTCGCTTTTGGCGCCTCCTTGCTCTGCACGGGTTGGAGGACGGCCGAACGCGGCGCTTGTCCGTGGCCCGTATTGAGCAGCCCGGCAGCGAGCAAGGCGAGCAGTCCGTAGGTCGCCAGCGATTTCATGGGTGTGCTCTCTGGATTGGATCGCCGAAGCCGTAGGTCAGGCTTTCCAGCCTGACACGAGTCTTGTAGGTCAGGCTTTCCAGCCTGACACGCAGCGCCCGCGACGAGCGGCACATCGAGGGCGCTGCGTGTCAGGCTGGAAAGCCTGACCTACGGATGTTTCCGGCAGAATAAGTGCTACACGATCATGCGTCGGGAGTCCGTCACGACAGGAACATCGTCCAGACCAGGATCGCCGCCAGCGCCAGGACGATGCCCACGCCGAAGATCCAGGCGGGATGAATCGGCGAACGGTCGCCTTCGTGCTGGCGTTCGTACTCCTTCTGGTGCTTCTTCTTTTCCTCGCGTTCCTTCTGATGATGCTGATGGTGTTGCTCGTGGTGGTCCATGCTGGCTCCTGTAGGGAAGATCGCCGTCGCCGCGCTCACGCCTGCGCCAGCCATGCCTTGGCGGCATCGAGCTGGGAGACGTCGAAGTACTGAATCTTGGCCATCGTGAACGGCTTGCACACCGACGCCATCCACTTCTCCCAGGTCTTCTCGCCGACCAGGGCGATCTTCTCGATCTTGGTGCAGTGCGTGGTGGAGAACTTGATGTCGTCCCAGAGGGCATGCATGTCCCAGCCGTGAAAGTCGTGGAACTGGGCCAGCATGCGGACCTTGCCGTGCTTGGCGATGGCGGCATCGACCAGCGGCACGAAGGTCTTGTAGTCCTCGTCGTGGAGCTTGCCGGACAGCTTGAAGCCCACGGCCTGGTCCGAATCCAGCGGAATCTGCTCGATCATGGTGAGGTCTCCTGGGAGTGGGGTGTCGCGGCGGCGGACGGAGCGTCCACCGTATTGCTAGAATACAGCGCCACCAGCCGGGCGATCAGCAGGGTGACGTAGAACATGCCGGTGGTGGCTTCGAGCATGGCGACCATCCGCGCCAGGCGCGAGGTCGGGATGATGTCGCCATAGCCCACGGTCGTCATGGTGCCGAAGCTGAAGTAGACGGCCTCGAAGCCGGTCAGCGGGCGGCGGGCCGGCGGTTCGACCGTGAACACGAACGAGCGCGGCACCACCTGCTCGACCAGCAAGTAACCGAAGGCCCAGAGGATGGCCAGCATCAGGTAGACGGCCACGCCGGCGCACAGCACTTCACCTGTCACCTGGGGCGCCCGCAGGATGAAGCGCAGCAGGTGGGCGGCCACGAAGCCGACAAAGCCGATGGCCGCCACCATCGCCAGGGGGCGCGGCAGCTGGCCGGGCCGCACGTGATCGACCCAGATGATGGTCACGGCGGGCGTGACCAGCACGACCGCCAGCAGCAGCGTGCGCCGCTGTCCGCCGACCGCCGGGACCGCCGCCAGCAGCACCACGGTCATCAGCACGGTTTCGATCAGATCGCCGGCGTGGAAATGCTCCACGAACGGCATGGCCACCAGGACCAGGACCAGCGCGGCCAGGAACTGCGTCACCGACAACCGCAGCAGCCCTGCGCGGGTGGGCGGCACGGCGGCTGGCTCAGATTGCGGGGATTCGGCCACGGGCTGCCCGTCCGCGGTTCAGTGGGGTTTCGCCGCCAGCACGCCAACCCACAGGTTGCCGTCGGTGCGCCAGGGATCGCCGCCGCCGTTCTTGCCTTCGCGGACCTTGTGGAAGCCCTCCTCCACATAGCGGTCCGTCAGGGCGCCGGCTTTCTCCAGGCACTGGAACAGGTAGTCGCGCTCGGCGTCCACGTCGGCGGCGGTGACGTGCGTGATCTGCCCGGTGGTCTTGCTCAGACCGACGTGCTCGTCGAAGACGGCCGAGCCGACCCAGATGGGGCGGCCGTCGTCATCGACCTTCTCGGTCTTCCAGAAGCGCACGTGATGGCGGCGGCGCGGATCGTTGCCCACCGGCTGCTCGAAGGCCAGGTCTTCCTTGCGGCCTAACAGGTACAGGCTGCTGACCGGAGCGGCGTCGTAAGGCCGCTTGAAGACCGTCGCTTCGGCGATCTCCAGGCAGCTCTTGAGGCTGAGCGGATCGGCGGGATACCACTGCGCCGCCAGCATGGCTTTGATGAGTTCGGCCTGGGTGCCGATGAGCGACACGTTGATCGGATCGCCCGGAATGCCGCTGGCGGTGTAGGTGATGCCGGGAATATCTTCGAGCGAAGGATGCTTGCGGCCGTACTCCTTCCAGAGTTCCGGCACGAGGAGGTACGAGGCCACCGCCCAACCAAAAATCCCCATCGCGACACACAGGCCGATGCGCGGCCAGATGCTGCGCCGCGGCGGCATGAGGTCCAGGGGTTCATCGGCCAGAGGGGCTTCGCTCGGTTCGCTCGGCTGGCTGGGTTCGCTGGGTTCACGGGGAATGGATTCATCTGCCATGAGTTCCTCCTGAACAGCAGCCTACTCGGCATCGGGTTCGGGCATCACGCCGGTTTCGACGGCCTGTTGCATTATTTTCGGACTGGCCTCCCAGGTCGCCCGGTAAGTCGCCTCCAGCGGCACATTCACATAGTCTTCCGCGTCCAGGAACAGCGGCATGTCGGGCAAGGATTCGCCAGCGGCAAGCGGCTCGACGAAGACCTCGGGAAATGGCGTGCCGATGAAGGATGCCATGGTGTACGGCTTGTTGTCAGGCAAGTCGAAATCGCACTCCGGAAACTCGCCCCAGATGGCCTGAAAGACGCTGCGGGGATCGTGCGCCGCGGCAGGGAAAGGATCGACAAGCAACAGGGACTTGCCGGAGTAGACCACCTCGAACGCCCATTTCACGAACGAGGCCAGGCGCTGGGGGCCACGCTTGTTGTCCGCGGTCACGACCCGCACGGCCGCAACCACGTGGTAGTCCTCGGAACGCCGGATCGTGATGACCTTCTCCGCGTACTCGACCTGCTCGCAGGCGCGGTGCGCCCAAACCGAAGGCGGGACTTCCTGCCGCGACCGTCCTCGGCCTGGACGTTTCTGGTCGTTCGACTGGCGGGCGGGAACGCCCAGGTCCACGAACCGAGCCATCGGGTGATTCTCGGCGGTTTCGCACAAGGCGAAATAGCCACGGGGCAGCAAGCCAGCGTTCAGCGATTGGCTAAGCGACACAGCCCAACTCAGGTTAAAGTCGTGAAAGAACGCTCGCTCGACTTTGCTCCAATCGTGGATCGGCATGACGGCACCTCCTGGCGGCCATTATACCAGGCCGCGGCGGCGCGGCGTGCGGGTTCCGGCGGCGCGCCGCCCGGCAAGTTTCCGTCGGACCTGCCGGGCGGCGCGCTCCCTGGATCAGGGCTTCGCGACCTGGACCACGGGCGGCTTCCAGGTGCCGTTCAGGATCGTGGGGTCTTTCTCCTTCGGCCAGTACAGGCGCATCATCAGGATGAACTTGTCCTTGGGCGCGGGCAGCCAGTTGGCTTCCTTGTCCTTGCCGGGCGATTCGTGCTGAATGTAGAGGTCCAGCGAACCGTCCGCGTTGTACTTGAGGTCGTTGCGCGGGCTGACGGTGTACTTGTTGAGCGGGTTGTCCACGAAGAAGTAGTCGGCGTTGTACAACGTGATCGACCAGAAGGCCTCCGCCGGCGGCGTCTGGCCCTTGGGGAAATGCACCACGTACTTGCTGGCGCCGCTATAGGGCTTGCCGGCGGCGTCCACTTCCGAGGTCGGGTAAACCGCGTCCTGCGGCCGATTGGCGCCCAGGCCGATGGCGGTGATGAAGGCCCGCTGGAGATAGTCCGTGCCGTAGACCCCCGTCTTGGTGGTGAACAGCCAGCCGTTCACCAGCGTGCCGCCGGTCTTGAAGTGCCCCATGATCCGCTCGAACCCGACCTTGGGAACGTCCTGCAACGCCTTGGCCACGGCGGGATCGAGCTTGCTGACGTCAAATTCCTTGCCGGGCACGATGCCGAGTTTCGCCAGCTTCGCGACCATGGGCGCATCTTCCTTCGCTGGCGGGTTGTCCTTCATCAGTGCGGCCAGCAGCTTGAAATAGGCCCCGGCGTCGAGCTTGTTCACCTGCTCGCGCACCGCCGTCTTCATGTCGATGCTCGGATCGACCTTGCCCTGGGGCGGCGTGTAGGGCTTGCCGTAGGCGCTCAGCGGCACCAGCGCATACTTGTCCTGTAGCGCGTGGACCGCCTGGTAGTCGGCCGCCGTCCCGGTGCAGTAAGTCCGGCCCAGAATCCAGACGATGCTCGTCGGCGACTTGTACTCGGTGACGCCCTTCGGCAACTCGCCTTTCCAGTTCGGACCCGTGATGGCATAAGCCTGCGCCTTGTCGCCCGTGGTTCGTTTGCCGGGCACCTGGAAGACATTGGTCCAGCCGTCGAGCATGGGCAGGAGGAAATAGCGATCGCCCTGGTCGGGCAGGCTCAGGATGTAGGGTTCCTTGCCGACATCCAGCCAGGCCGTCGAATACAAGGTGTCGGCGTTGGGCGCGGTGATGTCGCGGAAGGCTGCCGTGGGATAGGTCCGCGACAGGTAGAACTGGCCCATCGGAGCGTGACTGTCCTTGGGCGCGGCCACGTTGGTCATCACCCGGCGGGTGTATTCCATCGTGACGAGCGGATAGCCGTAGATGTAGGCTTCGATGGCCAGTTCGCGGGCTTCCGCGGCGCTCGGCGCTTGCGCCGCGCTGGTGGGCAGCAGTGCGCCGCCGAGCAGCAGGCTCGCGAGGACTACGGTCAGTTGACGTTGCGGATTCATGGGTACGTTCCTGGGTACTGGCAGCACACGACCCCGCTTCGCGGCTGCCGGGGGCGCGAGGTTACGGACCAACAGGTCTTCCCGCCGCACGTGCGCCGACTCGGTGCGCACCACCACGGCACGGCACGATCCGTGCCGCTTTTCAGGGGACCATCACGCATTGGACGGGGAGTGGTGAACCACAGACATGGTAGACAGCAGACGCCAAAAAGCGAGCAAATTATCGCGCGCGGCGGGCACGCGGCGCGCCGGCCGTCCTGGAAGATTTTGCCGCACCCGGCGCGCGCGGCACGCACTTCGCTCCGTTGAATATCTTGTGGCCGGTCCATGGGGCCCGGCCGGGCGTGTCGTCCGCGACTGCGAGGTGCCCCATGACCACGGCTTCCCTTCCTGCAACCACCGTCCGCCCTTCGCCGGCGGCACTGCGCCCGTGCCGCCTTTCCGCCACCTGGCGTCAAGTCGGCGGCCCCGTGCAAACGTCTCTGCCGGCGGTCGTGCGCGGCCTCTCGGCGCGGGGTCTCTGCCTGCTGGTGCGCAAGCCGTGTCTCGCGCGCATGATCTTCGTCACCCTGTACGACGCGGAAGGCAAGCCGGTGGGCACGCACCTGCTCTGGAACCGACGCTGTACGCGGCACGCGGAGCGGCATTGCCGACTGCACGGCGTCTTCGTGCGGGAACTCTCGAGCGCGGAATTGCAGCGCTT
>JAEUIF010001389.1 GCA_016795185.1 Planctomycetia bacterium
AGGCGAGCAGGAACCTACGGACGGTGTACGCCACCGCCCAACCACGGCTTCAAAACAGAGTCGGAGAGTGTCGGACGCGAGGGCACGAGCCTGCCTCTCTCGTCGAATCGATCACCGTTTCGCCAGCCTGGTAAATCAGGGGAGTGACCCCACGGTGCCGCATCAGGCGTTGGTGATCCGAGAGAGCGCCAGGCTTTTCTCAGGGTTTGCCCCTTGGGGACAAAAGGCGTTCTCGGCTCGCGAACCTGGTCCGGCGGAAGTCTACTCCCCTGACTCGGTCGATTGTACCGCGCCGACTCCCAGGCGCGCCAAGACCAGCGGCAGGATGCCGCTCAACGGTTGCGGGCCGCGCCGCCGACCGTCCTGGATTCTCTGGAGTTCCTCCTGGAGCGGCTGCGCCTCGGCCGCGTGTTCGCGCGGCGGTACCTGGCCGACGGCCGCTTGCAGGTCGCGCAACACGTCGGGCATCGGCGACTCGTGCTCCCGATGAAACGCCGTCAGTTTGTCGAGAATATAGTGCCGGCCTTGAATGCACGGATGGCGAAAGACCTGGCGGCCAGCGACCAGCTGGAAGGCGATGCGGCAGAAGCGCAGGCCAACCTTGACGCGCGTGTGCCGGGCGTCCTTGCCCTGGCCGGTCCACTGCCGGGCCAGGTGCTGGAAGTGGTGGTTGCAGACGATCAGGTTCTCGGCGACGCGCAGGATGGCGGCGCGGAGGGCACGGTTGCACTTCCGCACCAGCGGGCCGTTGGCGTGATCCACTTGGTCGCTCTGGTAGCGCGACGGGCGCAGGCCGGCACGGCCAGTGAGGCACTTGGCGTTGGCATAGTGTTCGATGGGTCCCATCTCGCCGGCGAAGTCGGCGGCGCTGACCACGTTGATGCCGGGGCAGGAGAGCAACAATACGTAGGGCGTCCGCGCCAGCCGGCCGGCGATTTCGCGTTCCAGGGCCTGAATTTCCTGGGTTTTTCGCAAGCGGTCGTCGTACAGGGCCAGCGCGAGGCGCTGGTGCTGAGGGGCCGCGATGTCGCCGGGCGCGGCCTGCTCCGCCCAGTCGAGGACGGCCTGCACGGTGCGTTGCTGGAAGCGGATGCCGGCCTGGCGCAGGGACTGACCTAGGGATGTCAGTCCGGCGGCGCGGAGCTGTGCGGCCGAGGAAAAGTGGCGGAGCAAGTGCCAGGGCAGCGCGCTCTCCCAGAGTTGGTCGAAGCAGGCGGCGTAGCCCGGCAGGGCGGCTTCGAGATGGTCGCGGATCTGGCAGTTGAGGGCAGCGCCTTTTTCGACCAGGTCGCGGCGGTGGCGGATGACCAGTTGCAGGGTAGTCCAGGCTTCGTCGCGGGTGGCTTCGAGCAGCGCGCAGCCGGTGACGGTGGCGCGGTGAATCGCTGACAGGTCGGTGTCATCGGTCTTGTGGCCGGGATCGACGGGTTGGCGAAACTGCTTGGTGACGAAGGGGTGGAGGATGCGCGTCTCGAAACCGGCGGCGGCGAAGGTGCGCTGGACCAGGCGGTGATAGCGGCCGGTGCGTTCGATGGCGACCAGGCCGTCGCGGAGTTGGTGGGCGGCGAACGCCTGGCGGACCTGGGCAACGGCGGCGTCGAGTGCCGGCCGCGTGTGGGCGATGGTGGTGGGTGGGATGAGGACCCGGCCGTAGAAGTCGGCGAGCAGCAACTTGGAGCGGGCCTTGGCACAATCGAAACAGACGATGCCGAAGTGCTCGGGACCGACCCGCTGGACGCGGGGATGAAGGACGCCGCGCGGCTTGGCGACGCTGGTGGGCGCGGGACGACGGGACGGGCGACGACGGTTGGCGGTGCGGGTCATGAGAGGAGCCTCCCGAAAAGTGGGGCTCATCCCATTGTGGCAGCTGGCGCGTCCGGAGTCGTAGTTTAAGGCCAAAACCTACATACCAGAGGACGCAGCTCGTTTATTCGGGCGACGCGGTCGGGGGCGGCTCCGTGGCGGCCTTCTTGGGACGGCCGAGCGGTCGCAGGGTGTGCGCCAGGCCCAGTCGCACCGCCGTCTGTTGCTGCCAGTCGGCCGTCCCGAATGGGCAGCCGCGGCGCACCGACCGCCGCAGCGCCGCCAACTCCGCCTCGGTCTGCGCGGCGTGGACGTGCTCCACCCAGGTCGCCGGCAGGGGCACGGGCCACGGACTCAGCAGCGGCCCCGGCTGGTCGTCGCCGTGGACCCGCCGCCACAGGCTGCCCCAGCGCCAGTGCTCCGCCCGCGCCACCAGGTTGGCCCGCAGCGGGTTGCGCTCGACGTAGCGGCAGACCGCGTACAGGTGGTCGTCGCCCTCCACGGCGAACGCCTTGAAGCGGCCCTGGTAGATATGGCCGGTGCCGGAGGTGTGGTAGTGGGCGTGCCAGCGCATGCTGTGCGTGTGCGCCAGCCAGCGGCACAAGGCGCTCAGGTCGCCGTCGCCGTGCGGCCAGAGGACGCAGTGCCAGTGGTTGGGCATGAGCACGAGGGCCAGGACCCGCATCGGCACCTGGGCGAGGGCCTCGTGCAACACGCGCAGGAAGGCGTCGTAGTCGGCGGGCTTCTCGAACAACGGCAGGCGCGCCACGGCGCGGTTGAGGACGTGGTAGGCGAAACCACCAGGGGTGTGGCGGGCACCTCGGGCCATGTGTCGAGGTTAGGCCGGTTCCCGCCCCCGGTCAAGCGAAAACGAGCTGCGTCCTCTGGTATGTAGGTTTTGGCCTTAAACTACGACTCCGGACGCGCCAGCTGCCACAATGGGATGAGCCCCACTTTTCGGGAGGCTCCTCTCATGACCCG
>JAEUIF010001227.1 GCA_016795185.1 Planctomycetia bacterium
TCGCTCGACCGACTGGTGAAGTGCGACCTCAACGGCGAAACCTGGACAGCGACCTACGATGCTTTCTGCCGGCGCGTGTCGAAGACCTGGCGCGGCCAGACGACCACTTTCTACTGGGACGACTT
Organism: Planctomycetia bacterium; assembly: GCA_016795185.1. GTDB lineage: Bacteria > Planctomycetota > Planctomycetia > Gemmatales > Gemmataceae > JAGVLI01. Next base: position 126 of record JAEUIF010001227.1, read on the forward strand.
CCGCCTGGCCGCCGAACAGCGGCACGATGGCTCGTTGCGGCTCTACGTCTACGCGGACGAAACGGCTCTCACACCTTTCATGTTCGTCGAGTATGCCGGCCTGGATGCCGAGCCGGAATCGGGTAAACGCTACTACGTTTTCACCAATCAAGTCGGCGCGCCGCTCCGCGTGGAAGACGACCAGGGCCAGGCATGCTGGACGGCGCGGCTCGATCCCTACGGCCGTGCGGAAGTCGGGAAGCAAAGCACGGTCGAGATGCCGTTGCGGTTTCCGGGGCACTACTACGACGCGGAAACCGGACTGCACTGCACGCGCTTCCGCTCGTACAGCCCGGAACTGGGGCGGTTCCTGCAATCGGACCCGCTCGGTCAGGCGGGCGGCATCAACCTCTACGCCTACCCGGTGTCGCCGCTGATCGACGTGGACATCGACGGCCTGACCAAGACGAAAGTTGGGCCGCCGCCCATTCCGCGCCGTGCCGGCCCGCAGGCCGGCGCGCCGCCGCCGGTCTGCGCCACCTGTCCGAAGATGCCGCCAGGCGGTGTCACGCCTGGCGAGTTGATTCGCAGCGGCGCCATCAAGCTCGAAGGCACCGATGCGCAACAGATCGCCATCATGAAGGACCTGGTCAAGATTTCCCGCACGAAGACCGGGCAGAGCGTGCTCCAGAGAATCAAAAGCAATCACGAAGGCGATTTCAAGGCGGTCGTCACCATCAAGGTCGGTGAGCCAGCCCAACACGAGAACCAGGGCCCCCCCGGCTGGAATCAGCGCAATCCCAAGACCGGCAAGCCGGGTGTGCCGGGCGATTCGGAGGTTCAGTACACGCCCGGGAAAAACTACACCCAGCAGAGGAACGCCGACGGCACGCCGCGCAACGGCAGCCCTTCCGATGCCGTCCTGCTGCACGAACTGGACCATGCCCAGCGCAACGGCCAGGGGAACCAGCTGAAGGACTACCAGAACCCCGATCCTTCTCGGTTCACGAACGCGGAGGAATGTGCCGCCACGAAGACCGAAAACCGGTACCGCGAAGAACAGGGGTATCCCCAGCGTGTCAATAGTGCCGGCCAGGACGATTACATGGCCCCGATGCCGTGACGAGGAACCGGAACGATGAACCCGCCTACGCCAACACTGACCGCCAGCCTGGCGCCCGGCGAACATGCGCTGAGTCTGCGCTGGTCGTTCGCCAACACGACCGAGGAACCCCTTTACGTTTGCGTGCGCGCCAATATCGGCAACCAGCTGCTCGCCGCTCCGTACACCTACCTGGGCGAAGCGGACGGAGTCCTCGTGGCGACCTTTCGCTGGCTGCCCGTGCCGCCCAATATCGATGTGCCGTCGGTCGATATTCCGTTCTATCGGAAGCTCGAAGCCGGCCAGGCGGCCGATGAAGCTTGCGAACTGCCCATCCCGATCCGCGAACTGCATCCCTATGGCAACCGGAAGTATCCCGAGCAGTCCATCGCCGTGCCGGTGTCCAAGGTCGCCTTCTCGGTCGAGTACTTCCTGGCACGGGACGCCCTGTTCGCGCGGGAAACGCCGCACGATCCGGTGCTGCTGCATGCCAAGAGCGAGCGGGCGGCCTTCCGGGAGCAACTCTTGCCGCTCGAACGGCCCGTCAACGTCCTCAAGCGCACCGACCGCTTCTTTCGTTACAGCAAGGCCGAGTTGACGTTGCCGGAGCGTCCCGAAAATCCACTGTCACAGGGCCGTCCCAGGTCCGTATGAGCGGGTGAACGACGTGAGCAGCCAGCCGGAGCGTGCCCGGCTTGCTTTACCTTTGAGCCGGTTCCGGGTACAATAGCCCGACATTTTGGACATCCAGGCGTACTCTTCGCGCCCGATTGCCGGCTGTGCAATTGGCTTCAACCTTGTCCGTGCCAGGGTCGTTATGCCTTCCCCCGCCGTCCTCGACTTTGCCAAGCTGCTCGCGCCGCTCCCCGGCGACGGCCCCGCCGGCATCGACCTGCGCACCGACGCCTCGCCGGAATCGCTTTACTTTGCCATCAAGGGAGCGCGCAACGCCGCCCGCGCCGCCGAACGGCAGGCCGCGATGGCCGACGAGGAAAGCAAGCCGCCGCCGCCCGACTGGAAGCCGGTGCTGCAAAATTCCATCAAGGCCATCGGCGAGAAAAGCAAGGACCTGGAAATCACCGCCTTTCTGACGGAAGCCCTGGTCCGCCAGCACGGGTACGCCGGACTGCGCGACGGCTTCCGCCTGGCGCGCGAGCTGGTCGAGAAGTTCTGGGATGTGCTCTACCCCCGGCCTGATGAGGACGGTCTGGAAACGCGGCTCGGCGGTCTGGTCGGCCTGAATGGCGATGACGCCGAAGGCACCCTGATCGCGCCCATCGCCCGCGTGCCGATCACCGAAAAGACGAGCGTCGGCCAGCTGACGGCGGCCAACTACCTGGAAGCGGTAGCCGTGGGCAAGATCGCCGACCCGAAGGCGAAGCAGCGCAAGATCGACCAGGGCACGCCGACGCTGGATACCTTCCAGAAGGCCGTCTCCGAAACGTCGAACGCCTTCTATGCCACGCTGGTGCAAGACCTGGCCGAAGCCCAGCAGGAGTTCGCGAAACTGTGCGCCACGCTCGATCCGAAATGCGGGCCGCAAGCACCGCCGTCGTCGAACATCCGCAGCGCGCTCGAAGCGGCGCTGGAAGCCATCAACGCGGTGGCCAAGGCCAAGATTGACGCCGCTGCCGCCGCAACGGCCCCCAAGCCCGAAGCGGCTGCTCCAGCCGCAAAGCCCGGTGCCCCAGCGGCAGGCGCTGCCCCCGCGGAATCGGCCGACGTGATCCGCACCCGCGAGGACGCTTTCAAGGTGCTGCAAAAAGTCGCCGACTTCTTCAAACGCACGGAGCCGCATACGGTCATCGCGTTCACCATTGAACAGGTCGTCCGCTGGGGCCGGATGCCGTTGCCGGAACTGCTCGCGGAGTTGATCCCCGAGGAAGCGGCACGCAAGAACCTCTTCAAGCAAGTGGGCATCCGGGCCGAGCCCGGCAAACCCGAGGCGAAGAAATAATC
>JAEUIF010001450.1 GCA_016795185.1 Planctomycetia bacterium
CTCGCGGGTATCGAGCGAGAAGGAGCCTTTGTACTTGCCATTGGTATGGCACTCGGCGCAGCGGGCCTTGAGCAGCGGCAAGATGTCGTGGGCGAAATCGACCTTCTTGGGGGCCTGGGCGCGGCCGGACGTGGCAAGCACCAACAGACCGCAGACCGCGCCCAGAAAGCGGACCGAAAGACTCATGGACATCTCCAGAATCAGCCGCTGGCGGCTTGACAGCAGCCCCGCTGGCGCCGTCGCATTTTGCTGAGTGAGTCTATCGAGCATAGCGGTCATTGACCGGACAGCAAGCAGAAAGTGGTCAGACCGGCATACGCTTGAAATGTGGAAAAATCACTTGTGGACCGAAGCCTACTGGTGGATAATCACTGCCGTCAACCTACCTTGCCAGAATAGCGGGCGAACCTACCCAACCGCGCCTCCTGCCAGTCAGGTACACGCCATGAAGGACTCACCCCTCGCTTGCCTTACGTTGGCCTGCGCCGCGCTGCTCGGTCTTTCGTTGGCTGCCGCGCACGCACAAACACCCGAACCCGTGCTTGCGGGCGACCTGCGTTTGCAGCCCGCCGCACTCAACCTGATTCATCCGCGGCAGCCGCATTCGGTCCTGGTCAGCGGCGTCACCGCCGACGGGCAGACGCTCGATTTGACCGGCAACGCGAGTTACAGCAGCGCCGATGAGAAGATCGCCGCCGTCGATTCCTTCGGTTGGGTGCGGCCGGTGGCGTCGGGCAAGACCTCCATCACCATCAAGGCGGCCGGCAAGAGCGTGACGCTGCCGGTCACGGTTGAACTGCCCGCCAGCGCGCCGCCCATCAGTTTCCGGCACGAAGTCATGCCCGCCTTCTCCAAGGGCGGCTGCAACATGGGGGCCTGTCACGGCTACTCGCTGGGCAAGAACGGCTTCAAGCTGTCGCTGCGCGGCGGCGACGAGGCGGCCGACTACGAAGCGTTGACCCAGGAATTCCAGGGCCGACGGCTCAATCGCCATCGGCCGGAAGCCAGCTTGCTGCTCCGCAAGGGGCTGGGTGAATCAGCGCACCGCGGTGGGGCGCGCATGGAAGTCGGCGACGTGGTCCACGACACCCTGCTCGCCTGGATTCGCGCCGGCGCGCCGGGTGATCTGAAGAACAAACTGGAACTGGTGTCCGTCAAGGTTTATCCCGAAAAGATCGTCGCCCGGCCCGGCCAGCAGCAACAGTTGCAGTTGCTCGCCCACTACTCGGACGGCAGCGTGCGCGACGTGACCAAGTTCGCCGTCTTCTCCTCCAACGCGGATGCCTTGGTGCCCGTGGACGAAGCCGGCGTGGTCAGTGCTCGCGAACTGGGCGAAACGGCCATCGTCGCCCGCTACGAACGGCTCTTCTCCGTGTCCAACGTGGTGGTGCTGAGCAAGCCAGTGGAGTTCACCGCCAATGCGGTGCCCACGGAGAACCTGATCGACAAGTATGTCACCGCCAAGCTGAATGACCTGAGCATCACACCCTCCGACCTGTGCGGCGACGCGGAGTTCCTGCGGCGCGTTTACATCGACCTGATCGGCATTCAGCCGACGCCGGCCGAGGTAAAAGCCTTCATGGCCGACACCGCCGCCGACAAGCGGGTGAAGGCGGTGGATGCCCTGTTTGCCCGCCCGGAGTTCGCCGACCACTGGGCGCTGAAGTGGGGCGACCTGCTCCAGAACAGCCGATCGCGGCTGAGCGAGCCCGCGATGTGGGCCTTCCGGGAGTGGATTCGGTCCTCGGTGGCCTCCAACATGGGCCTGGACGAGTTTGCCCGCCGGCTGCTGACCAGCAAGGGCGGCCCACGCGACGACCCGGCAGCGGCCTTCTTCCTCGTCAGCACGGATACCAACGACACACTGCAACGGGTGACGCAGGTCTTCTGCGGCGTCCGCATGCTGTGCGCCAAGTGCCATGCCCACCCGTTCGAGAACTGGACGCAGGCCGACTACTTCGGCCTGGCCAGCTTCTTCAACCAGGTGTCGAGCAAGCCCGATCCGACGCGCGATGCCAAGGACACCAAATCCAAGCTGGTGACGCTGAACCTGGCGGCGGGCAACGCGCTCAACACGCGCACCAACGCCGCCCAGCCGCCGCGATTCCTTGGCAGCGCCGGCGACATCAAGCTCGCGGCCGGCGAGGACCGCCGCGAGGCTTACGCCAAGTGGCTGACCGCGCCCGAGAACCCGTTCTTCGCCAAGAGTCTGACGAACCGCATCTGGAGCTACTTCTTCCACCGCGGCATCATCGACCCGGTGGACGACCTGCGCAGCACCAATCCGCCGACCAACCCCGTTCTGCTTGACGCCTTGACGAAGGACTTCATCGAGCACAAATTCGATGCGCGACACCTGATGCGGACCATCGTGCTGTCGCAGACCTATCAGCGTTCGACGCGGGCCAATCGGACCAATGGGCACGACACGCTGAACTTCTCGCGGGCGATTCCGCGGCGCATGAAGGCGGAAGTGCTGGTCGATTGCCTGGTGCAGGCGACCGGCGTGGCGGAGAGTTTTCCCGGCGCGCCGGGCGGCTTCCGTGCCGTACAGCTGCCGGACGGCAACGTCCAGAGCCCGCTGCTGAGCATGCTCGGCAAGCCGATGCGCCTCGAAGCCTGCGAGTGCGAGCGCAGCGACGAATCGAACATGCTGCAAGCGCTGGAGTTCATCAACGGCAAATCGATCCTCGACCGCGTGTCGCGGCCCGGCGGCCGGGTCGATACGCTGCTCAAGCAAAAGCTGACCGACGCCCAGGTCATCGAGGAACTGTACTGGTGGGCCGTCTGCCGCGCGCCGTCGGAGAAGGAAATGGAGAAGGCCCTGGCACACTTCAAGGAGTACGAGGCCAAGCAACGCACGGAAGCGGCCCAGGACTTGATGTGGACGCTGCTCAACACCAAGGACTTCTTGTTCAACCGCTAATCCGGCCCGGTTTCGTAGGTCAGGCTTTCGAGCCTGACTCCCCTGTACAGTCAGGCTGGAAAGCCTGACCTACGCACCGCACGAGGACCACAGACTATGGACCAGGTATTTGAAGGCACGCCGAAGGCCGACATCCGGCTGGAAGGCCGCAAGGTGATCCGCGGCGAGGTCAGCAACGACTGGGCCTCGCGCTTGCAGTGGAAGATCAGCCACAACGGCAAGGTGGTCGGCACCGCGCCGGCCCGTGCCGACCTCGACTACGAGCACCCAGGAACCGAAGCGGGCACCTACGAGATCGTCCTGGAACTGTGGAAGTACGAAGGCTTCAAGGTCAAGGACCACGGCAAGTTCGTCGAGATTTCCAACAAGGTGAACTATACCGTTTGACTTACCGCGTGTCGGCCACTCGCCGGCGGTTAGGAGCACATAAGCCATGTTGCACATCGGAAACGCGCCAATCCCCACCTGCGGCGGGCTGACGCGGCGCAGCTTCCTGCAAGTCGGCGCGGCCGGCCTCGCGGGCCTGAACCTGCCCGACTTCCTGGCGATGAAGGCGGCTGGCGCCGTCGATGAATCGAAGGCCGAGGTCAAGAACTGCATCATGCTGTTCCTGGTCGGCTCGCCCGGCCATCTCGACACCTGGGACCTGAAGCCCAACGCCCCCGCCGACATCCGCGGGCCGTTCAAGCCGATCAAGACCAAGGCACCCGGACTCGACATCTGCGAGCACCTGCCCTTGATGGCCAAGCTGGCGGACAAGTATTCGCTGATCCGCAGCCTGTTCCACACCGGCTCGGCGGTCCACGGCGCGGGCCACCAGTGGATGATGACCGGCCACGGCTTCAACAACGGCGACCCGCACCCGCATGCCGGCTCGGTCATCGCCCGCGTCTTCGGCCAGAAGAGCGCGCTGCCGCCGTCGATCATCCTGCCCGGCAAGGTCGGCGCGGTCGGCGACAACCTGGGCGAACGCGCCCAGACGGCGGCCTACCTGGGCACTGCGTACAACCCGTTCTTCCTGGGCGCGGACCCGGCCAAGAGCGATTTCAAGATCGCCAACCTCAGCCCGCAGGCTGGCCAGACCGAATTCCGCATCAACGCGCGGCGCAAGCTGCTGGCCGAACTGGACGCCATCCAGCAGCAGGTCGAGAACGCCAGCACGGTGGCGCACGACACCGCCTATCAGCGGGCCTTCAGCCTGATTACCGCGCCGGAAACCAAGAAGGCGTTCGACCTGAGCGAGGAGAAGGACAGCGTCCGCGACCGCTACGGCAGGAACACCTTCGGCGCGAGTTGCTTGCTGTCGCGCCGGTTGATCGAGCGTGGCGTGCGCTTCGTGACCATCAACCACTTCGACACGGTCTTCAGCATCGCTTGCTGGGACATGCACGCCGATGGCGGCAGCCTGAATAACACCGTGCAGGACTACGAACGCCACCTGCTGCCCCAGTTCGACCAGGCGTATTCCGCCCTGCTCACCGACCTGGACGAGCGCGGCCTGCTCAAGGAAACCGTGGTGGCGACGCTGTCCGAAATGGGCCGCACGCCGCGCATCAACGGCAAGGGCGGCCGCGACCACTATCCGCCGTGCTGGACGAACTTCCTGGCGGGCGGCAACATCAAAGGTGGGCAGGTCATCGGCGCCAGCGACAAGAACGGCGCGGTGCCCCACGAATACCCGATCGACCCGCCGCGCGTGCTGGCCACGATCTACCAGGGCATGGGCGTGGACCTCGACCAGGTCATGATGCCCGGCCCCGGCAGCCGGCCGATTCGGCTCATCGACGCCGAACCGATTCCGGAGCTGTTCTGATTCGTAACGTGAAGCCAACCGTTGGTGACACGCCGCAATGTGAAGTGCGGCGTGTCACCATTTCGCTTTTCGGATAGTGCTGCACGGGATGACTGGCATGGCGCTGAAGTTGACCAAGCACGAGTGCGTTCGCCTCAAGGATTTGCCGGAGTTTTCGGAGGTTTGGCTGCACAACCAAATCAAAGATGACACCGGGATACTCGGCCTAGAGGACGAACTTGAAGTTGTCGGCAGCGAACGAAACCAACATGGCGCGGGGCGACTCGATCTACTTCTGGAGGATCGAGAAAACGACCTCCGTTACGAAGTCGAGATCATGTTGGGCGCAACCGACCCCAGTCATATCGTGCGCTGTATCGAGTACTGGGACATCGAACGCCGGCGATATCCGGCTTACGATCACGTCGCCGTGCTGGTGGCTGAAGACATTACCAGCCGCTTTCTGAACGTGATGAGTTTACTAGCCGGAAGCATTCCACTGGTGGCCATTCAGCTGAATGCTCTAAAGGTTGGCGATCAGGTGCTGCTTCACTTCGTCAAGGTGTTGGATCAACGAGCGCTCCGCCGAGATGACACAGCAGATTCAAGCTATGTCACCGTCGACCGCGGAACCTGGGAAAGGCGGGTCGGCAGCGAGATCATGAAACTTTGCGACCGCTGTTTATCGATCGCCAACGAAGTCGCCGACCCAAAGTTGGAATTGAAATATCTGAAGAAGCACCTGGGCATCTGTCCGCCGGGCAGCTTTTTTAACGTCGCGGCTCTCTTCCCGAAGAAGGACTTCCTAGCGCTCCGCGTCACAGTGGAGGATTCCGAGGAGTGGGTAAAAAAACTCGACGATGCGGGACTGGATGTAAAGGTGAAAGGCTCGACCCGAATCACGGTTCGACTGCGCCCAGATAAGATGTCGGTACACGAACCGGCCCTGCGCGAATTGATTCACCAGGCAGTACAAGAATTCTGAGCCTTTCGGTTCGACTTCAAAACTGTCCTTAATCGTCATTGTCTTGAAGAAAGGACGGGTGCGATGCAGGCCCGCATACAGCGTCTGGGCGAGAATCTGGCCGTGTGCATTCCGCCTGCCATCGCTGCTGAAACCGGCTTGGCCGAGAACTCCGTGATCGAGCTAGCCCTGGTTGCAGGGCAACTCATCATCACTCCCGCAGCGCGCAAGCCGACGCTCGAAGGACTGCTTCAAGGCGTCACGCCTGAAAATCGTCACGGCGAATGGGAAACCGGCCCCGCCGTTGGAGCGGAAGTCTGGTGACTACTGCGACGCCCTACGTTCCGGACCGCGGCCATGTGGTCTGGCTGACGCTCGATCCGCAGGCCGGTCACGAACAAGCTGGTCGGCGGCCTGCGCTGGTCGTTTCGCCAGCATCCGAAGACTGGTCGTTTCGCCAGCATCCGAAGACCTGCCCCAAGATCAGCGAAGGGGATTGCCATGTTTCGTATGCTGTTGTCTGCCTTCTCGGGACTGTGCGTGGTAATCGGCCTCGCTTCGTCGGCCTTGCCGCAGGACAAGCCGGCGCTGCCGCCGCTGGATGCCGCCGCCGCCTCGAAGATCAGCTATCGCAAGGACGTGGCCCCCATCGTCAAACGGCACTGCCTGAGTTGCCATACGAAGAACGACGCCCAGGGCGAGTTGAACATGGATTCGGTCAAGCAATTCGCCCAGGGCGGCAAACGCGGCGCGGGCTTCGTGCCCGGCAAGCCCGACGACAGCCTGGCCATTCAGATGATGCTCGGTGTCAAGAAGCCCGTGATGCCGCACAAGCAGCCGGCATTGCCGATGGCGAAAATTCAGACCCTGCGCCTCTGGGTGCTGGCCGGCGGCAAGGACGATTCCGAGCCGAACACCGCCACCGAGCAGATCGTCATTCCCAAGACCTACCAGGTCGCGCCGGCGGTGACGAGCGTGGCGTTCAGCCCCGACGGCAAGCAACTGGCCGTGGCCTGCCGCAGCGAAGTCGTCGTGCTGCCGGTCGAAGGCGACGGTGAGCCGCTGCGGCTGGCGACTGAAAGCGATCTCGTCACCTACGTCGGCTTCAGCCCGGACGGCAAGACGCTCGCGACCGCTGGCGGCTTCCCTGGACAGTACGGCGAGGTGCGCTTCTTCGACGTGACCGACGGT
>JAEUIF010000042.1 GCA_016795185.1 Planctomycetia bacterium
AACTGGCGCAGCAGGCGCAGCACGGCGCGGCCCAGCTGCGGCATCGGTTCGGGCGCGGCGCGGGTTTCGGCGTCGATGTCGAGCGAGCGCGGCGCGTCGCGGCCCACCGGGGCCGTGAGCAAGGCTTCCAGCCGCTGGGCATGGTGCGTGCGCAGGTCGGCCAGGGCGTCGAGGGCAGCCTTGTCACTCGCAGGCAGTGCCGTGACGGCCGGCAAAGCGGCCAGTTCAGGTACACCCGCGGCTTCTCGACAAAAGCACACGCGCACCAGACGAGCCAGGAGCGGCACTCCGTCGGCTCGGGGACTGACCAGTTCGGCGAGCGTCGGGAAGTGGTGGCGCAACTCGTCGGCGATCTGCTGGACCAGACGACGATCGGCATCCGGGGCGGCCACCAGTGGCAACCAGCCCGCTTCGCTGCCGGCTTCCGGCTCGCCGCCCAGCAGGCCGGACTGCTGTCCGGAGTGCAGTTCGGTGCGGCAGCGCTGACGAAACTCGGCGTCGGCGGGCAGTTCCTTGAGCAATGCCAGCCCGAGAAACGCCGGCACTTTCTCGCCCAGGGCCGCTTGTTCGCCCGGCGGCACCCGCTCGCGCACCTGTTCCCACCACGACGACCCGGCCAGCGCCACTTGCAGCGCGCGCCAGGTGGCGTCGATGGTCCGGCCCAGCATGGCTCGCATCCGCTCGCCCTGCGTGGCCAGCAGCCGTTTGCTGAGTTCGACGCCGTCTCCGGCTTCCGTTCCAGCAGGGGGTGAGGCGCCGTCGATAAGCTGCCGCAGGGCGAGAGCGGACAAGTTCTCGACGATCTTCATCAGTTCGGACTCCGATCGAAGCCGACGCGGGGACCAGGGACGATTATTCCGAGAAGAGAGTGTATTTTGCCATAACCAGGCGGTCTGGGCAAGGGTGGAGTCGGGCGGAACCCGGCCCCGCCACGGGTTGCGTCGCGCGGTCGGCCGTACAATCGCTACCACATGTTCTGCCGCTGGCGGCTCCGCAGCCGCAAATCAGTGAAGCTTTCATGGTTTTTCGGAGGTCGTTATCCTAGAATAATGGCGATGCCGCCGCGAATAACCCTACGGGGACGCGCTGGCGTCTTCCACGAAACTGAATGTGGGTTGCTCCTGCGCCACAAAAAAAACAAGGACCCCTGCCATGAACGATCTGCTCGGCGAAATCGCCGCTCTCAAGAAACAACACAACGCCGTCATTCTGGCCCACTACTACCAGGACAGCGAAATCCAGGAACTCGCGGACTTCACCGGCGACAGCCTGAAGCTGGCCCGCGCTGCCACCAAGGTCGCCAATCCGACCATCGTCTTCTGCGGCGTCCATTTCATGGCCGAGACCGCGAAGATCATGAACCCGGAAAAGCGGGTGCTGCTGCCCGACTTGAAGGCCGGCTGTAGCCTGGCCGACAGCTGCCCCGCCGACCGCCTCTACCGTTATCAGGAGATGCTGCGGGCCAACGGCCGCCGCTTCCAGACGGTGGCCTACATCAACACCACGGCGGATGTGAAAGCGCTGTCGGACTGGATCGTCACCAGCGGCAACGCTGAGGAGGTGATTCGGCGGGTGCCGGCCGACCAGGAAATCCTGTTCGTGCCCGACCGGCATCTGGGCCAATATCTGCAAGAAGTCACCGGCCGCCAGATGATCCTCTGGAACGGCGCTTGCATGGTCCACGAAATCTTCAGCGTCGGCGATTTGCTGGCCCAGAAGCGCCAGCTGCCCGGAGCGAAAACCATCGCCCACCCGGAGTGCCCGGCCAATATCCGCGAACACTCGGACTTCGTGGGCGGCACGGAAGCGATGATTCGCTACGTCGAGGGCTTCCGCGAACCGGCGGACTTCCTGGTGGCGACCGAAGCGAACATGCTCTGGCAGCTGCAACACCAGACGCCCCGGCACCACTATCATCCAGTGCCCGGCATCACGTGCGCTTGCAACAAGTGCCCGCACATGGCGCGCAACACCCTGGAAAAGCTGCGCGATTGCCTGGCCGACGGCGGCCCGGAGATCGACTGGCGGCCGGAGTTCGGCCGGGCGCGGGCAGTGCTCGAACGCAGCTTGCTGAATTGATCCATCGCCAGGAATCGCGGCCGACTGCCCGGTTGCGGCCCCTGCCTCCGCCCGGTACAGTGGTGGGATGCCCGCCTTCCTCCAGGACCATCCCACCCATGCGCCGCTACCTGCCGCTCTCGTTGCTCCTTGGCTCGTTGGCTTGCACCGTGCTGTTCGGCCCCGTTGCCGCGCAGGATGATCCAAACTACAAGCCCTATGCGCCGAAGGTCGCCGCCGCCAATGACGACTGGAAGAAGGCCATCCAGCGCATCCGCGTGCCGGCAAGCACCCGCGTCGATCTCTGGGCCGCCGAACCGCTGTTGACGCAGCCCGTCGCCTTCTGCATCGACGAGAAGAACCGCATCTTCGTCAGCGAAACCTTCCGGCTGCACAAGGGCGTGACGGATGTGCGCAACTTCCCTGCGTGGCTCGAAGGCGACGTGGCCAGCCGCACGGTGGCTGACCGCATTGCCCTGATGCAGAAGCACCTCGGCAAGAAGGCCGAATCCTGGGCCGTGGACCACGAACGCATCCGGCTGCTGGAAGACACCAAGGGCACCGGCCAGGCCGACCGCTCCGTGGTTTTCGCCGACGGCTTCAACCGCCTGGAAGACGGCCTGGGCGCTGGACTCCTGGCCCGCAATGGCACCGTCTGGTACGCCTGCATTCCGAACCTCTGGCGGCTGCGTGACACGAAGGGCACCGGCAAGGCCGACGAACGGCAGGCCCTGCACACGGGCTACGGCGTACACATCGCCTTCATCGGCCACGACCTGCACGGCCCGCGCCTGGGGCCGGACGGCAAGCTCTATTTCAGCTGCGGGGACCGGGGCCTGCACGTTGAGACGGCGGGCAAGGTCATCAGCAATCCGGACAGCGGCGCGGTGCTGCGCTGCAACCCGGACGGTTCGGAGCTGGAGTTGGTCGCGACCGGGCTGCGTAACCCGCAGGGCATCGTCTTCGACCAGTTTGGCAACCTGTTCACGGGCGACAACAACGCCGACGGCGGCGACCGCGCCCGCTGGGTGCAGATCGTCGAGGGCGGCGACAGCGGTTGGCGGCTGAGCTATCAGTCGATGAACTTTCCGACCGGCCTCGGCCCGTGGAACGCCGAACGGCTCTGGGATGCGAAGAACCCCACGCCGGCTCCCTACGTGGTGCCGCCGATCACCAACCTGGGCGATGGACCCAGCGGCGTCTGTTACGATCCTGGTGTGACCGCGTTGCCCGAACGCTATCGGCAGCACTTCTTCCTGTGCGATTTCCGCGGTGGGAGCGGGAATAGCGGCATCCGTTCGTTTGCGCTGAAGCCGAAGGGGGCTTCGTTCGAGTTGACCGACGCCCACGAATGTGTCTGGTCGGTGTTGCCGACCGATGTACATTTCGGCACCGACGGTGCGCTCTACCTCGCCGACTGGGTCGAGGGCT
>JAEUIF010000043.1 GCA_016795185.1 Planctomycetia bacterium
TCCCTTTCCCAGTTATCCGCGCTCAGTTCCAGCACCTTGGCGGCCATGCCTGCTCCTTTTCGTAAATTGCAGCGGACCTCACTCTAAAGTTCGACTAGCGGACAGGCGAACGTGAGCGCCGGTGTAGTTCGGGCGCGCGGCTTAACGATTGCAGCGCTGCGGCGCAGAATGCCGATCTTACTGCACGGGAGTCCGCTCCAAAGATCGCTCGCGGTATTGCCCAATCAAGGAAGGCAGCACATGGGTTTCCTCTCCGGCCGCATCTCGTACCTGCGGTTCCGCGTCGAGCGCCCGGCGCCCAAGCTCTTCGGCCAGGAGCAGCTGGACGCGCTGAACGAACGGGCCATCGGCTTTCAGCGCACCGCCTCCAAGGACGGCGGCGACGCCGGCTGGATCGCGGGCGATGATATTCTCGACACGGAATTCGAGCTGGCCAAGAACATCGTCAACGACGCGCTAATCTTCGCGCTGCGCATTGACACACTGAAGTTGCCGCCCGACTTGCTGCGCGCTTACCTGCGCATCGAGCTGAAAGCCCTGGCCGCGGGCAACCCCAGCGGCCTGCCCAGCTTTCGTCAGAAGCGCGAGGCGCGCGAGGCCGCTCGCGAACGGCTGGAACTCGAAGCCAAGGACGGCCGTTACACGCGCCGCAAAGCGTACCCCATCCTCTGGGACCGGCTCTCCAACACGTTGCTGGTCGCCAGCACCGCGGGCAGCGTGCTCGACAAGCTCCACGGCCTGTTTCAAGATACCTTCAATACCAGCCTGACCCTGTGCGACGCCGGCCAATTCGCCGCTCAGGAGTTCCCGAGCACGGCGCTCGACAAGCTCCAGCCGTCCGCGTTTCAGCCCGGCGCGGCGGTGGGCGAGGTGGCCTGGGTCGGCGATCCCGGCAGCGGCAATTACCTGGGCAACGAGTTCCTGCTCTGGCTCTGGTACGTGCTGGACAACGAAGAGGACACCCTGAAACTGCCCGACCAGAGTGAAGCCACGGTGATGTTCTCGCGCACGTTGACTCTGGAATGCCCGAAGGCGGTTTCCGGCAGCGAGAGCATTCGCTGTGAGGTGCCCAACCGGCTGCCAGAAGCCCGCCGCGCCATCCAGTCCGGCAAGCTGCCGCGCAAGGCCGGCCTGACGATCTTGCGCCACGATTTGCAGTACGAATTGACCTTGCAGGCGGAGAACCTGGGCATCAGCGGCGCGAAGCTGCCCGCCAGCGAGGAAAGCGACGACCGGGCGCGGCTCGACGAGCGGATCGACCAGCTGCGTCAGCTCATCGATGTCATGGACCAGCTCTATCGCGGTTTCCTGCGCCGCCGCCTGGGCAGCGACTGGCCGAAGGAATTGGAGCAGATCAAGCGCTGGTTGCAGAAGGACGACCGCGCCAGGCGACAGGCGGCGGGTTAGGCGGGGTGCGAGTTGAGTTGTCCCTCAACGGAGTTTCGCTCATGCACGATGACAGACCATCAAAAGCAGTCCCGCTGGCCCTGCAACTGCTGGTCGGCGCGGTGTGCGGCGCTATCCTGGGAACGGCCAACGGCCTGCTGCTCGAAATGATCGCTCTGGATGGCATGGACCATAGGACCGTGGGGACGTGGGGTGCTGGATTGGGAGGTGCCGGCGGCGTGGTAGTCGCCATCATTCGCCGTGTCTTCTGGGGAAGGGATGCCGGCATCGAGATCGGCACCATTCTGGGCGTGCTGTATGGCATCGTGCCGGGAACGGTACTGCTGTTCGCGACCATTCTCGTTCATCAGGTTGTTTTCGTGAGCTGGAAGTTTGTCGGCTTGGTCATGGCCGCGTCGATGATCGGCTTGGTGATTGGTGGGGCGCTGGACCGCATTGCGGAAACGCTGTTCTGCCGCGCTAAGCGCACCAACTCCGCAGACAGCGCCGACTGATCGACAGGCAAGAGAGCTTCGGAGTTGATCGGCGCGCCGCAGCAGGACATGGCGACGGCGTCACAGCACTGGGGTACTACGCGCGCTCGATTTCCGCCAGCACCTGGCGCACCAGGTCAACGTTCACTTCCAGAAGGGCGGCGATCTCCGTGGCGGACTTCTTCTCGGCGGCCAATTTCGCGATGGCGAAACCGATCTTCATGCCTTCTTTGATGCCCTCCTTTTTGCCTTCCTTCATGCCTTCCTTCATGCCTTCTTTCATGCCTTCCTTCATGCCTTCTTTCATGCCTTCTTTCATGCCTTCTTTCATGCCCTCCATCATGCCTTCCTTCACAGCATCCTGGTAGGCACGGCTTTGACGGATGTCGTGTATTTGCAGCATGGTCCTGATCTCCTCGCGGCTCAGCTGGGGCACCTTGTACATGATGACCGTTTCAATGAATTCTAGCAGGTCGGCCCGCAGCGCTAAATCCTCAATCTCGGCCTTGGCACGTGCGACGAGTGTACGCGCCACCGCCGGAGCCTGGTTTTCCGTTTGCCGAATCAAGTCCAGGATCGACAGGCCCAGCGGGGCGTTCGCCAGTTCCGTCATTTCTTCCAGGTAGAAGCGTTGGATCATCCCGGCGTCCATGAGGGGCAGATAGGGCGTCAACACCGTCGGTTCCAGGCCACGGTTGGCAAACAGCACAACGCCGCAATAGGGCTGGCCGGGATCGTGCTGCTTCAGGTAGGTGTAGACCTTGGTCAGCAAGTCGGCGAAGACGCTGGGCAAGGGATAGAACTGCACTTCCAGGAAGTACAGCGGCAGGCCTGCCTCTTTGGGGAGGAACACCCCGTCGGCACGGTGCGCGGTCTCTTTGAACTCCAGGGCCTGAAATTCGTAGCGCGCCGCCGTAGCCGCCGCCAGATCGGCCGACATCCCCAGCAACAGGAAGAAGGTCTCCGGACTGGTCTCAAACAGACGATAGAAAATGGGGTCGGTGATCATCGCGGCGATTCCGGTTGAAGTGGCCGCGGTTTGCCTACCGAATCGGCAGCGTCCCGCCCTGCTGCTGTCGCAGTTGATCGGCGCGCCACAGCAGGGCATTGCGCTGCTTGAACTTCTCGGCGTCGCCAGTGCGCAGCGCCTCGATGTGCAAACCCATTGCTTCCTCGCGCAGCTGAATGTACTGCTTGAAGAAGTCCACCACGCCCTGATCGCCGGGCGGGATGCTCTCCAGGTTGGTGAACCGGCCGCCGATGACGCGCCAGCGCGGTAGGAATTCCTGCTCGATCTGGTTTGCCAGCTGGTCGTTGTTCAGCTTGCCCGCGCCAGCCTGGTCCAGGGTAGTGTGAAAGTCCACCCAGAAGCGGCGTTCGTCGGCGTCGAAGCGCTGCAAGGCGAGGGGAATATCGTCGAAGTGATACGACAACGCGAACCCACCCAGGAACACGACCAGCACGCCGCCGACCAGGGCCATCGTGATCCCGATCACGAAGATCCACAAACGATGGATGACCTTCACGGCCCAGTGCGTTTCCTTGGCCCGCGCGTACTCGGCTTCGTGGGCCTGGTTGCCAAACTCCCAGCTGGGCGTGGCATTCAAGACCTCCGCCAGCGCGGCGCGCAGCGACTGCGGCGGCAACGGTTCCACCGGAACATCCGACTTGCACTCGGCGATGCAGACGGTCTCGCACTGAGGTGGTGACGGTGGGGACTCCGGAGCGAGCGGCGCGGCGTCCGCGCGCGCGGGCTCGCTGGAAGGTTCATACATGGGGCTGCCCTCTTATCCCTGGGCCAGTCCGGGGACGACCGATTGCCGGTTTGCGTCGAGAACTGCATTCCAGAAGATAACGAAGCAGACTTGAAGCTGTCCATCATTTTCGGCCGCTCGTTCAGGGCGCCGGCCCGGAGGTATTGTCAATAGTTGTGGATGAGGATTTTTTCAGGCGGCGTTCTCTTGCTTCTCCCCATCGACGAAAACTACCCCGGCGATCACATCGGCGAGCAGCGCTGACTTGTTCAGCGCCCGCCATCTTTTCGACGCCGACTCCATCAGCTTGAACACCCTCATCAAGCAGGCATCACTGCTCCCGCTCCCCTTGGTCTTTTCCGGCCGCAGCCGCACCGTCGCAAACACGCTCTCGATCGGGTTCGTCGTCCGCAGGTGCATGCAGTGCTCCGCTGGAAAGTCGTAGAACGTCAGCAGCTCTGTGCGGTCCTTGGCCAGACACTCCGTCGCCTTCGGATACTTGGCCGCGTAGGTCCGCACGAACAGGTCGAACGCCTTCTCTGCCTCCGCTCGGCTCGGGGCCAGGTAAATTTCGTGCAGCAACTCCTTGGCCTTGGGCTGCACGCTCTTGGGTAACTTGTCGAGCACGTTGGCCGTCTTGTGCACCCAGCAGCGTTGCTCCTGCGTCGTCTGGTAGACCTGCCGCAACGCCTTCCAGAAGCCCAACGCCCCGTCGCCGATCGCCAACGCCGGGTCGATGGTCAGGCCCCGCGCTTGCACGCCCAGTAGCAGTTCCTTCCACGACAGTTCACTCGCGCGCTGGCCGCCCTGGATGGCGATCAGTTCCTTCTTCCCGTCGCCTCGCTGAAGTCGCCGGCACTGACGCCCTTGAGGTACAGCCAAGGGAGCAGTTCCTCGATGCTCTTGGTCTTGCGCAGGTACGGCGGCAGGAACGCACTGCTGAACTTCTCCCGCTCGCCCTCGGGCCGCCGGTCATGCACACGCGGTTGCTTCACCGCCACCGCTCCAACGCCGGTGGTGATGGTGCGCTGCGGCAGGTAGCCATTATGGACCACCTGGCGATGGCCCTGGTGATCGACGCACGCCTGGCGGCGTTCGATCCAGTCGGCGACCTCGGCCTCGATGGCTTGGGCGAGCAGTTGTTGGGCGCCCGGGCGGAGGATGTCAGTCAGTGCATCCTGGCTGCCGGGCAGTGGCACGAGGCGAAGGTCCGTGGTACCAGGATCCATGGTGGCGTACTCCTGGGGCGTGTAGCCCGGTTGGTGAAAGCAGATTCCCACCAAGAGTACGCCGCCTTTCTTCAACCCGCCATCCACAAGATTCGGTTATACCTCTAGTGGCGCATGTCCTCGGAATAGAATGCGTACGGGTCGCCGCCGATGATTTACGCCAGCAAGACGCTCATCCCGGCGCGGACCCGCACCGTGAGCGCAGCGAGATCGGCCGCTGGCTTCCCCAAGTCGTCCTTGCCATCCCAGTCCAGCGTTTGGGACAACCCCGCCCTGAGTGGCGGCGGGGGCGGGGTCTTGCCGCCGAGCACGCCGGCCGCCAGATGGCGGACCACTTTCCCGTCGGCATCGAGCACGGCCACTTCCACATCGGTCGGCGCGGAGACCGTAAACGCGATCGTAACCCTGTCGCCGGATTGGGTGACGGAAGGCTTGGTAGTGAAACTGACCTCACCGGCAGCAACAGCCGATGAAGCCACGAATAGCACCAGCCCTGCAACTGTCAGCGTTCGCACCGCAGGTCTCCTTGCTTGATCGCACCCGATAGCCGTCGCACCCGATAGCCGTCGTGGTGCAAGCTCGCTCTCATCGCAACGATTTGGCAGTAAGTTCCCTCGTGCAACCACCACACGCCTGGCCAGGTCATGCGCATTCCCATTCGCTGGCGGGTCGTGAGCGGTGGTGGATCCGGCAGTTTGTCCGGATGTCTGCAAACCTAGCGGATATGGAGAGTGAAGGTATCCTCCCAGATCCGGCTGCTCAACAAGATTACCGCAATGACACGCCCATGTGAGCAGTACGAGGCCGACATGATGGTCGCCTCCCAGAGGGAGCGTGTTGATATCCTGGAAGTGCTGAAGACAGTTAAGCATATACCCGCTGCTCCTGCGGGGATGCTACTTGGAGGGGTTTTTGGTGCCAGCAAGGCGAAGCTTCCGTGCCCGGACAATTTCAGGCGTCGCGCCATGGTGATCATCGGGCAGCCCGGCGATACTGGCCCGGTGTCCGGCTGAGTTCCCGTCGAAAGACGGTCGTCAGGTACTGTGCGCTGCTGTGGCCGGTGCGCGCCGCGATCTGCTCCAGCCCCAGATCGGTCGTCGCCAGTAAGTCCTTGACGGCATTCAGCTGCACGCGCTGGATCTCATCATGAACGGAACGGCCCACCCCTTTCTTGAAATGAAGTTCGAGCGTCGAGCGTGAGACATTCAGATGTCGCGCCACGTCTTCAACGCTGACGCCGGCAGTGGCCTGTTCGCGGATGAGACGCATCGCCCCGGAGACGATGGCATCGTCGGAGGCGACGACATCGGTCGAACCGCGCATGGCAATCCCCACGGGAGGGATGGCCAGGTGCCGGCGTTTACGGAGTCTGCCCCGCATGAGCAGGTCAAGCAGTTGGGCAGCCTGGTACCCGATCTCCTCCGCCCCCTGGATGACGCTGGTCAGTGGCGGCTGCGTCAGGTGGCAGAATAGCTCATCATTGTTGACGCCGATGACCGCCAGTTCATCGGGTACTTGCACGCGGGCGAGGCGACAGGCTTCGAGAACGTGCCGTCCGCGGGCGTCGTTACAGGCGAAGACGCCCACGGGCCGGGGCAGCGACTCGATCCAGGACACGAGCGCGGCCCGCAGCCGCGCCCAGCTCCGGGTATGAGAAGGACGCTCGCGAAACACCGAGCACCGCCGCCCGCGAGCCCGCAAGAACTCCACGAAGGCTGCTTCCCGTTGCTCGATCCACGGGTCGATGGTGGGCAGCCTCATGCCGCAGTAGGCAAAGTGTGTCAGCCGGCAATCGAGCAGGTGCCGCGCGGCCAACTCGGCGATCCGACAGTTGTCGGTTTCCACGGTCGAGATCGGAAAGTCCTTGACGTGCTCGCGCTTGATGCCGCCGATGCCGACGATGGCCACGTCCAGGCCGGCGATGAAGCGCGGGATCACCGGGTCATCCAGCTCGGCGATGATGCCGTCGATCGAACGATCCTTGAAGTCGGGCGGTCGGCTTTGCGGATCATCTTCCAGGTAAATGCTCCAGCCTTTGGCCTGTAGGAGATACCGACGGATGCCCGCCACGACTTTGCGGTCGAAGTGCTTGTTGAGGCTCAAGGTGACGACGACCGATTTCATCGCAGCCTGCGTTCGTGGGGCGGACTCTGATCGTAACGTAAAATCATAATCAGATTGTTACTTTTCGCAATTGCAATCCCTCGCGCCGAGTCCGAGAATCAGCCACACAGACAACCGCAACCGCGACAATTGTGCCCCTTGCCGTCGGTGTCCGCCACGTTGACCCACCTGCCCACCACGAGGATTCGTCATGCTCACCATTCTCTCCAGCGGCTATACCCGCACCTGCCAGACCGTCTCCCGCCGGGAGTTCTTTCGCATCGGCCTCGACAAGGGTGCCTGGCGGGGCCGTGTGCCGACCGCGGCGGGCGGCAAGGATGCCTACCAGGTGATCGAGTACTTCCCCGAGTTGAAGGCCTTCGTCTACGAGTGCAATTGGGGCAAGGACCTGCGGCTGTGGGACATGGAAAAGAAGGAAGAACGACGCCTGGGCTCATTTCCCTTCGGGATTCATGGCGTGATGGAATACAACCCGGTCCACAAGGTCATGTTGTTCGGCGCGGGCGATAACGGCGATGGCCAGGCGAAGGGCAACCCCAACCTTTACCTGATGACCAGTGACGGAAAAGTTACCAAGCTCAAGCCGCCGCCGATCCACATCAACTGCACGCCAACTTCCAAGCTGATGTGCGACCCGGTCAGCGGCGAGTACATCGTCAAGGGTGTCGGCGACAATAAAGTCTACGCCTTCCATCCCCTCCGCGATGAATGGAAGGAAATCCCCGGCCTGCGTTTGCACGAAGGCGAAGCGCTGGGCGTCTCGATCGACACTTACGGCGTGGTGATGCTGCTGGCACGCAAGGATGGCCGGGACTTCCGTTGCTACCTGTACAAGCACCAGCCCTTGTGGCGGGAATAACGACGGGGCACTTATCGGGAGATGCACGTGAAAACTACAAGCACAGGGAGTAAGGCCATGTGGAGACCATTGACAGTAGTTGGGATCTGGGGAGCGGTCCTGGTGGCGGCCGCAGCCATGCTGGGTGCGGAATCAGGGGTCAAGCAGTCTCCCGGCGATCCTAGCACCAAGCGGTTTTTCGGGCTCTCACGCTTAACAATGATACATTACGGACCGGCGCGGGCGTGGCCGGTCGGCGTCAGCGACATTACCACGCGACGGTTCTCCAACCACGGCAAACGATGTTGCTTTGCATTGAGCGCATCGATCACCGGCACCAATGCTGCCTGCCCCGGAAACGGGTCCAGGTAGACAATCAATGCCTCCGGCGTTTCGTACAACTGCCCCGGTCGGTTGAAAAACTGGCGGCGCAGCGTCCGCACGTGTTCCCCGGTGTAGCCTGCGCCCAACGCCTCCCCCAGGTCGGCAACGGCGTTGTACACCAACGCCACCAGCCAGCCGAACATTTGCAGCGGCCCCCGGTGAATCCGGGGCCGCGTGCGGTCGGGGCTCTCCTGGTCGTAGCCACACGGCACCGCATCCAGGAACAGATCGTGGACGCCCACCCGGTAGGCTTGTTCCTGGTATTGCCGGCCGCGGAACATCGTCAGCACGTCGAGGGGTTCGGCCGCCGTGGTCGTGAACAGCGGATGCCAGCGGTCCTGCTTCGGGCCGGGCCGCACTTCCCGGCAGACGATGGTGCGGACCGCCTGCTCCAGACTTTCGTCCTTCAGTACCGTCGCGGTCTCGGCCAGGCGTACCTCCTTGGGCGGAGCAGCGACGCACCCACCCGGCCCTGGGAGCGACACGAACCGGCCGCTCGCCAGTTGTTTCCAGGCACCCAACCGGTGCGGGTAACGGCAGGCCCGCAGCGTAACTTCCAAGCGGTGGTGCTGGTCAGCCAAGTCCCACACACCCGCGTCCGACTTGCCGGCGCCAGCGTCGAACAGCGCGTGCAAGGAACGCGGCCGACCGCACGCCAACACCTGTGCGACCAACGGCACGGCCAGGTCTTGGAGACCCCAGTCGCCCGGTGTCGCCCGCACCGTCACGAACCGCCCGCTCTCCAGGTCGTAGCCGGTGAACAGCTTCTCGCAGCGCATGTACTTGTTGCGCGTGGTGACATAGCCTTTACCGATGCGATACTTCTTGGTCCAGCGCGGGATCGTGTGTTCGTCGAAGCTCATCAGGCTGTGTTGATTGCGGAGCAAGTGCCACGGACACGTGCGCCGGCAGAAAGCCTCGACCTCGTACCAGGTCAAGTGTCGCCGCCAACCGCCGATGGGGTGGCGCGACGGACAACGCCGGCCGCCGCACAACCGGGCAAAGCCGGCATCGGCCATGTCGTCCAAGTGGAAGATGCGTTCCAGCCCGATCACCAGCGCGAAGACGCTGGTCAGCAAGCCCTGGCGCAAGCAGCCGTAGTTGTCGTGCAAGCAGGCCTCGGCTGTGGCCAGCCAGTCCAGGGCGGTAGGCATCAACAGGAACGCGCCCGCGTGTTGAGTCCGTGTTCCGAAAAAGGGGGCGGCGGCAGCGGTACGGGCTGGCCGGACAGAGCCCTCTCGGTTGGCGTGCCTGGGACGATGGCGGGCGGGACCAGCGCGGCGGTCCGCGCCGCACGGTCGAGCCCGAATTTCTTGCAGAAGTGGTGCAACGCCACCGTGGACACCTGGACGTTCCAGGTGCGCTGAAGGAAGGCGAGCACGTCGTAGCGAGTGGCGTCGGCGTGGCTCAGCATGAACTCGGCGATGGGGCCGGCCTAGCGCGGCAGCAACCTGCCGTGGGGCCGACCGGCCAAACGGTGGTGGGCCGCCCGGATCGCTTCCTTGGATGAGAGCCCTTGCTGCTTGGAAGTTGCCGGCCGGCTGAAGCCGACCAAGCGGGCGATGTGGGCGACTTTGAAACCCGTGTGGGCGTGGAGCAGGAAATGGCTGAGCAAGCGCTGGGAATAATAATCGGTGCCGCACTGTTGGCGGAAGGCAAAAGCCGCCTGCAACACCCCGCGTTGCTCGCCGGTCAGTCGGTCGGCAGCAATTTGTGCGTGCGTCAGCCATTGCGAGAAGGTGCCGTCCGTAGCAGTCATGAACCAACCTCCCTGACATGCGGGCAGGGAGCATTGTAGTTCGTAATCACCGGAAGTTAAGCGTCAGGGCCCGAGAAACCGTTTGGTCCCAGTCAAAGACCGGATGGAACGCGCCGGCAGGCACTGGACGGCGGAGGGAGCGCCGGCGATGCTGGACGTGCGCGGCGTCTTTGTCAACGGCACGTGGGAGGAATACCAGGTCTACCGGATCGAGTGTGAGAACCAACGCTTGTATCCGCATCGGGAGTTATTGCAGGACTTGGAATATCCGCTGCCTGTGTAGCGGGCCAGCGGTTACGCCCGAATCAGTTTTACCTGGCGACTTTGTGGCTCCAGGAAATGCAGTGAGGTGGGTGCAACCCCGCAGGGGCGCAGCCGCACCCTACGACCTCACCAGTCCGTCACCTCCCCAAACTCAAACGGTACACCGCCCGCCGGACCGCCGAGCCTTCCTTCTCGTCGCGCTGCTGCCACTGGCGGTTGATTTCGGCGAGCGTCTGTGTCGCATCGCTGTCCTTGACGATGGCCTGATGCAACGCCGGTGCGAGGAGCGCGTGCAGTTCGCGCTCATCGGGCGTGCGCAATCGGATCGCCGGGTTGATCGGCAGCGGGTCGAGGCCGTCGCGCACCGCTTTCTGCAAATTGGCGGTGTGCTCGCCGCTCAGGCCGAAACCGTACCAGTCTTCGACGCGGTCGAAGTGCGAGCGGCGCGTCGGGCGGCCGCCCCAGTGGCGGTCCATGATGATCTGTCGGCTCACCGCCCGGCTACTCAGGTCGGCCAGCAGTTCCAGTGCTGCCGTGGGTTGCTGCGCGCTGGTCGGCACCGCGCCGAGCAGACCGTTCGCTCCCAGGTAGGGAACGTGGTTGATGCCCGTAGTCATGTCTTCCCGCTTGCCGTCGGCATAGCGATACACGAACCGGCTGCCCGGCAAGCGACGGCAGCCGAACTTGCCGCGCACCGGGGAATCGGCTTCCTCGAAGCGCGCCGCCCAGGCCGGCGAGGCCACGCACAGCACCGCTTGCCCCTGGCGGAAGGCGGTCTCCGGTTCAGGGACACTTCCCGCCGGCCGACAACGCTGCATGCGTTGCAGCAGATGCAACGCATGAACGAAGCCCGGCATGGTCAGTCGCGGTTGGCCGGTCGCCAGGTCGAATTGGAACGAATACAGTTCATCGAACACGGGCAGCGGCTGGGTGCCTTCGGCCACCGCACGGATCGCGTGCGGCGCTGCCACCGCGAAGAACTGCTCGGACACTTCCTCGGCGCGATCGGACAACGCTGGTAACGAGGCAGCCTGGCCCGCATCCTTGAAAAACTCGGCCAGTTCGACTAACTCTTCCCAGGTTTCGGGCGGCGCTGGCTTGCGTCCGTGTCGCTGCTCGAACTTCGCGGCGTGGTCCGGATCGCTCAGCCAATCGGTGCGGTAGTAGCACAGCTGTGCTTCGCCCAGCACCGGCATGGCATAGGCGACCCGGTCCCAGGTCAGCAGGCGGTAGCGATACAAAGGCAGCAGGTCTTCCCAGCCCTGGCGGTTGTCGGGCGTCAGTGCGGTGTAGCTATCTGGAATCGGACGCAACAGCTGTTGACTGGCGAAATACGGCAAGCGCGCGGGCGTCAACAGCCAGAGATCGGCGTCGGCGGGCGGGTTGCCGGCGGGGTCGTAGTTGAGGATGTCGAGCCTCGCGCCGGCCCGCGCGGCCCAGGGTCGGCCGTGCCGTTCGATCAGGCGCACCGCATCCGGGCCGGGACAGGCGACGCGCAGGACCGTGGCTGCCAGCGTCGGGCGAGCGGTCGGACTGGGCGTGCTGGCATTACGGCAACCACCAGCTACCGTAATCGCCAAAACAACGCATATCCCATGAAAACCGAGAGGATATTGTGAGCTTTTCCGTTGCATCCGTTCCTCCCGCGCGCCTACAATTCAAGATGTCCAGGACTTCATTCTACCGGCGACGCCGCCCACAATCGACGGAACCAGGAATGACGAGCGGGTTTGCGGCCGAGGAAATTGCCTGCTCATTGCCCCTGTTCCCGTTTCGTCCGGAGGTGGTCTTTCCGCCGAAGACCTACTCCCACAGTCACCGCTGAGCGAGAACCGCTGAGTCGTGGCCAGGTTCTACTCGGCCGCATCGTCCCGAACATTGCCGGGCTTTCTCCGCTGCGTTTATCGGACGGAGGGGCTGGACTGGAGCGCTGCCAGGAGGATTTTCCTCTGCTCCCCCCAGGCCCTTTTGACCCCTGAGAAAGCCCGCGCCTGCTTTGGGCAGGAGGGGAACGTCCAGAGCTGCCAGCGAGGTCGTTTTCATGAAGATCAGCTTGATCGTGACGCAAGGTTCCAACAAGGGTAAAGGAATTCCAGTCAGCAAGTCCGAGTTCTGCATCGGCCGCGACCCGAAGTGCCATCTGCGGCCCGCCAGTCAGGCCGTCAGCAAGCGCCACTGCCTGATCCACATTCGCGACGACCAGATTTTCGTCGAAGACTTGAAGAGCACCAACGGCACGTTCGTCAACGAGGACCAGGTCCAGGGCGAACGCGAGTTGAAGGACGGCGATCTGCTCAAGGTCGGGCCGCTGGAATTTGTCGTCAAGACCGACTCGGTGCACGCCCAGGCCGACAAACCGACACACGTCGAAAAGGAAACCCGTGCGCCGGCGGCTCCGGCCAAGGCGGCCCCTGCCAAATCCGCGCCTTCCAAGGGCGAACCAGTGGATGAAGAGGCCATCGCCTCGATGTTGCTGGGCTTGTCCGACGACGAGCACGCCGACGGCGGTGACGGCAACGGCGACGATTACGCCGGCGGCAGCACCGTCATGCAGGTGCTGAAGCCGGAAGAGTTGGAGCAACTGCAAGCCGCCACGGAAAAGGCCCCGTATCGGCCAGCATCCAACAAGCCCTCCGCCACGGGCACCACGTCCAACGCCGCGAAGGCCATTCTCGAAAAGTACCGCAAACGGCCGAAGGCTTGATTCATCCGGGGCGCGGCGTCACGCCGCGCCCCATCGTCTTCATCTCTCGTGAATCCCGTCGATCCGACTCCCACCTTTTTGCGTCAACTGCACCGCCAACTGCCCCGTTGGTTCGCGCGCTATCAGCGCGTGCTGCCCTGGCGGCGCGACCGCGACCCGTATCGCATCTGGGTCAGCGAGGTCATGCTGCAACAGACGCAGGTCGTCGCAGTCATTCCCTACTTCGAGCGCTTCCTGACGGCCTTTCCCTCGGTGGCTGACCTGGCTGCCGCCGACGAACAAGCCGTGCTGCGGCTCTGGGAAGGGCTCGGCTACTATCGCCGCGCGAAGCACCTGCACCGCGCGGCCCGGTTAGTCGTGAGCGAGCACGGCGGCGCGTTGCCGGACGATCCCGCAGTCTGGCAAGCGCTGCCGGGCGTGGGCCGCTACATGGTCGGCGCGATTCTGTCGCAGGCGTTCGAGCGCCGCTTGCCGATTGTCGAGGCGAACATCAAGCGCGTGTTGTGTCGGCTGTTCGCCCAG